>NZ_JBBPCO010000007.1 GCF_038070005.1 Thermithiobacillus plumbiphilus
CTCGCCCAGGGTATCGGCCATGGCGGGGAGGCTGATTCCCCCGAGAAGGGTCAGCAGGACGGCGGGATACAATTTATTCAACATCTTATCCTCTCCTCTCAGAGGGTGGAGCATCCGCGCCCGTTCAAAAACTCGTCCGTACCCGCATGCCCAGGGACTGGATCTGGTCAGCAAATTGCTGAACCCAGCTCATGGGCAAGGGCGCGATGCGAGGGGATTCTGGTTGCTGCACGGGCCTGGCCACACCGTACAGATGCACGCCCTCCAAGGGCACGCCCTGCTCCCGCAGCCTTTTGACAAAGCCAAGATAAGCCTGTGTTTCGCGCAATGGTGGCGGCTGACCGTCCCAGGCGAAGAGGCAGGTTTGCAGCCAGGTGGGGCAGAGTCGCGCGGCAATTCGCAGATTTTTGTCCATGCGCACCACGGCCTGATTGATGCCATTGATATGCCGCACGCCTGCACGGTTGACGCTGTCGACCTTGAACCAGACCTCGCCATTGACCTGCGCCATTTCTTCCAGCGCACGTCGGACCTTCAGGCGGGTGATAAGGCTGCCGTTGGTCAGGAGCCGCAGCTTGACTCTGCCGATCAATTCAAATTCCGTCATGACCTCGACGATTTTCGAGACCGCCACATCGAAATTGGGTGAGGTGGTGGGTTCGCCGTTGCCTGCCAGGGCAATGTCCTGAATGATGCCTTTTCCCTCGGGGGCCAGATCCGCCATCAGGCCGCCACGCAGCAATTCCCGCAGTATCCAGCGCAGTTCCTCTGCCAGCCGGTCCGGATCGGCTGGCTGCGCGCCGCCGCGCTGGAGATGTGGTACCTGACAATAGATGCAGCGCCAGTTGCAGGTGTTGCGCGGGGTGAGGTTCACGCCGACGGAAATCCCGCCGGCGCGCCGCGACAGCACGGTATAGACGTAGGTCAGGCCTGCATATTCGCGACGGTGCTCACATCTGTCCAGTGCTTCCCGCATGGCTGTTTCTCATCCTCATGGCGTGTTTTCTACGTTTATCCCAGGTGCTGGCGGCAAGCCTTGATGTAGGTCAATAAATCCGGCAGGTGGCGGCAACACCCAGTGCTGTGCAAAAGGATTTTTTCTTGATGTGCATCAATGAGCGCGCTGCCGCTTGCTGTAATGTAAGTTCGCAAGGGCATTGCACGCCTTTGGTCAGGGGTGGGTTCCGCCGAGGAGGCATTGATGAAGAGCGAACGCTGGAAACAGATCTCTGTGCTTAGCGCAAGCACCCTGGCCTTCACCGTCTGTTTTGCGGCATGGGTCATGTTTTCCATCATCGGCATTCCGCTCAAACAGGAACTGGGATTGAACGAGACCCAGTTCGGCCTGCTGGTGGCTACGCCCATCCTGACAGGATCCCTGATCCGCTTGCCGCTTGGCATGCTGACGGATCGACTCGGAGGGCGAATCGTCTTTTTTTTGCTTCTTTTGGCGACAATAGTACCAATTTATCTTATTGGCGAGGCACATGCCTATTGGCAATTCCTGGTGCTCGGTTTATTCATAGGCTTTGCCGGTGGTGCCTTCTCCGTGGGCATCAGTTACGTGGCGCACTGGTTCGGCCGGGATCGCCAGGGTCTGGCCATGGGAATCTTCGGCGCCGGTAATGCCGGGGCGGCGCTGACCAAGTTCGTGGCCCCATCCATCGTGGTCGCCTACGGCTGGAGCATGGTGCCAAAGATCTATGCGGCAGCCATGCTCGTCATCGCGCTGCTTTTCTGGCTTATCACCTATACCGATCCGAATCATCTGGTGTCCAGGCAGGTAACGCTCAGGGACCAGTTACGCGTTTTGCGTGATCCCAAGGTCTGGAAGTACTCCCAGTATTACTCCCTCGTGTTCGGTGGCTATGTGGGGCTCGCCCTGTGGATGACCAAATACTATGTGGCTGAGTATGGCTTCGATCTGAAGCTGGCGGCATTGCTAGCCGCCGCGTTTTCGCTGCCGGGCGGGGTGCTGCGGGCCTTCGGCGGCTGGCTATCGGATCGCTGGGGAGCCCATCCGGTGACCTGGTGGGTGCTGCTGGTCTCCTGGATTTGTCTGTTCTTCCTGTCTTATCCGCAAACCGAGTTCAGCATCAAGACCGCAAATGGCGACATGAACTTCGCTTTCGGTCTTAGCCCTCTGGTATTCACCACGCTCATGTTTGTCATGGGCATGGCCTGGGCCTTCGGCAAGGCCTCGGTCTTCAAATATATCTCCGACGAGTACAAGCAGAACATGGGTGTGGTGTCCGGCGTGGTCGGCCTGGCGGGCGGTCTGGGTGGCTTTCTGCTGCCCATCATGTTCGGTGTCCTGGTGGACTTCACCGGCGTCAATTCAAGCATCTTCATGCTGCTGTGGGGGATCACCGGGGTTTCCCTGGTGTGGATGTACTGGACCGAGATCGTCCCGCTGCGCAAGGAAATCCGAAAGTCTCTGCCGGTCTCCACCACACTGGCGCAACGGGTCTGAAACCATCAAGCAAGGAGGCAAAATCATGACCAGTCATGTGCTAACGACCTGGAATCCGGAAGATACCGGTTTCTGGGCCCGCGAGGGCAAGCGTGTCGCCACGCGCAATCTGTGGATCTCGATCTCATCGCTCTTTCTGTCCTTCGCGGTATGGATGGTCTGGAGCGTGGTGGTGGTGAACCTGCCCAACGTGGGTTTCAAGCTGGATACCAATCAGCTCTTCTGGTTGGTGGGCCTGCCCGGCCTTGCAGGTGCGACCCTGCGTATTTTCTATTCCTTCATGGTGCCGATCTTCGGTGGACGCAAGTGGACGGTCATCAGCACCGCTTCCTTGCTGCTGCCGGCGCTCGGCATCGGCTTTGCCGTACAGAATCCCGACACACCCTACTGGGTATTGCTGCTGCTGGCCGCGCTGTGCGGCTTCGGCGGGGGGAATTTTGCCTCCAGCATGGCCAATATCAGTTTCTTCTACCCGAAGGCGCAAAAGGGTACCGCGCTGGGGCTCAATGCAGGATTGGGCAACCTCGGGGTGAGCGCCGTGCAGTTTCTGGTGCCGCTGGCTATCACCATGGGTATTTTCGGCACTTTCGGCGGCGAGCCGCAGACCTGGGTCAAGGACGGTGTCTCGCAATCGAGATGGTTGCAGAATGCCGGTTTCATCTGGGTGCCCTTCATCATCGTGACGACCATTGCTGCCTCGCTGGGCATGAATGACATTGCCGCGGCCCGCGCTTCCTTCAAGGATCAGGCGGTCATCTTCAAGCGCAGGCATACCTGGCTGATGAGCTGGCTGTATCTCGGTACCTTCGGTTCCTTCATCGGCTACTCGGCGGGGTTGCCGCTCCTGATCAAATCCCAGTTCACTGCGGTCGATCCGACCCAGTACGCTTTTCTGGGACCGCTGGCGGGCGCCCTGGCTCGTCCGGTGGGGGGCTGGCTGGCGGACAAGCTCGGCGGCGCCAACGTGACCTTCTGGAATTTCGTCGTCATGATGCTGGCCGTTTTCGGAGTGCTTTATTTTCTGCCCTCGGGGGCCTCAGGCGGCAATTTCTGGGGATTCCTGGCCATGTTCATGCTGCTTTTTGCCACGACAGGCGTCGGTAACGGTTCAACTTTCCGCATGATCCCGGTGATCTTCCTTACCGAGCGGCAGCGGGAGGCAAGCGGCAAGGGGGCGGCCGCGCAGGAACAGGCGATCAAGGACGGGGCCAAGGAGGCAGCGGCAGTGCTCGGTTTCAGCTCGGCGCTGGCGGCCTATGGCGCTTTCTTCATCCCCAAGAGTTATGGCACTTCGATCAGCCTCACCGGCGGGCCGAAGGCGGCGCTTTATGGATTCGCGATCTTTTATGCAAGCTGCCTGCTGATCACCTGGTGGTACTACGCGCGCAAGGGCGCGGCAGTGAGATGCTGAGCAATTGGGGCGGGGCGCCGGGAAGGCGCTTTGATTGACATGCATCAACATCGTCCGTCCCGCTCTATGGTGTGATTGAGACAGACCAGCGAATTCCGAGATTCGGGTTGCTGACCCAGAGGTTGAACCGGAGGCAAAATGAGCCACTTTATTGATCGCCTGAAATTCTTCACCAAGACTCAGGAAACTTTTTCCAAGGGGCACGGAATCGTCACCAACGAGGATCGCCAGTGGGAGGACGCCTATCGCAGGCGCTGGCAGTATGACAAAGTGGTGCGTTCAACCCATGGCGTGAACTGCACGGGAGGATGCAGCTGGAAGATCCACGTTAAAAATGGTCTGGTGGCTTTCGAGATCCAGCAGACCGATTATCCGCGTACTCGCCCCGACATGCCCAACCACGAGCCGCGCGGATGCCAGCGTGGCGCCAGCTACTCCTGGTATCTGTACAGTCCCCACCGGATCAAGCATCCCATGATCCGCGGCCGTCTGCTGGAGCTCTACCGGGCCGAGCGCGCCGCCGGTAAGGACCCAGTGGATGCCTGGGCTGCCATCCAGGCCGACGCGGTCAAGCGTAAGCAGTACACCGCCGTGCGCGGTCTGGGCGGCTTCGTGCGCAGCAACTGGGATGAGGTGACGGAGATCATCGCCGCCGCCAACGTCCATACCATCAAGCAGCACGGCCCGGACCGGGTGATCGGCTTCTCGCCGATTCCGGCCATGTCCATGATCAGCTACGCGGCAGGTTCGCGCTATCTCAGCCTGATCGGTGGCGTTCCCTTGTCTTTCTATGACTGGTACTGCGACCTGCCGCCGGCGAGTCCCCAAGTCTGGGGCGAACAGACCGACGTGCCGGAGGCAGCCGATTGGTACAACTCCACTTATCTCATCGTCTGCGGCGCCAACCTGCCCATGACCCGCACCCCGGATGCCCACTTCTTCTCGGAGGTGCGCTACAAGGGTGCAAAAGTGGTGTCCATGGCGCCGGATTATGCCGAGTACGTGAAGTTCGCCGATCTGTGGATGCCGGTGCGCCAAGGCACGGACGCCGCCGTCTTCATGGCCATGGGCCATGTGGTGCTCCGGGAGTTCTTCCTCGACCACCAGGAGCCCTATTTCCTCGATTACGCCCGTACCTACACCGATCTGCCCATGCAGGTGCTGCTGCGCAAGCACGGCGAAGGATTCGTCAGCGACCGTTTCCTGCGGGCCTCGGACTTCGACGGTCAGCTCGGTGAAGCCAATAATCCCGAATGGAAGACCATCGTCTATGATGAGGCGAGCAAATCCTTCGTGGCCCCGAACGGTTCCATCGGTTTCCGCTGGGGCGAGGACGGCAAGTGGAACATCCTGCCGAGGAACGCCGCAAATCAAGCAGAGATCCGGGCGGAGCTGTCCTGTGTCGAGCATCGTGACGAACTGGTATCGGTCGCCTTCCCGCACTTCACTCCCGGTGAGAAAGATGTGCTCTATCGCAAGGTGCCGGTGCGTCGGATCCGGCTTGCCAGTGGCGAGGAGGCCTATGTTGCCTCGGTCTTCGACCTGCAGGTGGCGCAGTACGGTGTGGATCGCGGTCTGGGCGGCTCGAATGTCGCCAGCTCCTACGACGATGCCAGCGTACCCTATACCCCGGCTTGGCAGGAACGGATCACCGGCGTCAAGCGCGCCGATGTAATCCGTACCGGTCGCGAGTTTGCCGACAATGCCGTCAAGACGCGTGGCAAGTCCATGGTCATCCTGGGAGCGGCGATCAATCACTGGTTCCATAATGACATGAACTACCGCGCTATCATGAACCTGCTGCACCTGTGCGGTTGCGTGGGCCAGAGCGGTGGCGGCTGGGCGCATTATGTCGGTCAGGAAAAGCTGCGGCCGCAGGCTGGCTGGGCGCCGGTGGCCTTCGCCCAGGACTGGTATCGCCCTTCGCGTACCATGAACGGCACCACTTTCTTCTATTTCCATACCGACCAGTGGCGCTACGAGCGGCTTGACGCCGACGATCTGCTGGCTGCGACCGCCAAGGGCCATTACAAGGGCTACAGCCTGGCGGATTACAATGTGGTGTCGCAGAGGCTGGGCTGGCTGCCCTCCGCCCCGCACTTCAACCGCAATCCACTGGAGATCGTGGCCGAGGCCGAACAGGCCGGCGCCGTCGACGAAGCCGACGTATCCCGTTACCTGGTCGACAAGCTCAAGAGCGGCGAGATCAGTTTTGCCAGTGAGGACATTGACAACCCGGTCAACTTCCCGCGCAACCTCTTCGTCTGGCGCGCCAATCTCCTGGGCTCCAGCGCCAAGGGGCATGAGTATTTTCTCAAGCATCTGCTAGGCGCCCAGAACGGCGTGCTGAACGAGGGCAAGGAGGGGCGTGAGTCCAGGGAAATTCGCTGGCGCGAAGAGGCGCCTATTGCCAAGCTCGACCTGCTGGTGGACATCAACTTCCGGCTGAACTCCACCGGGGCCTACTCGGACATCATCCTGCCGACCGCCACCTGGTACGAGAAGAACGACCTCAACACCACCGACATGCATCCCTTCATTCATCCCCTGAGCGAGGCGGTGACGCCGGGCTGGGAATCCAAATCCGACTGGCAGATCTTCAAGACCATCGCCCGGCAGTTCTCGGCCCTGGCGGCCAGGCATCTGGGCACCCGCAAGGACCTGCTCGCGATGCCGATGATGCACGATTCACCGGCTGAACTGGCGCAGCCTTTCGGCGTACGGGACTGGAAGCGCGGCGAGTGCGACCCGCTGCCGGGCAAGACGCTGCCCCTGTTCAAACTGGTGGAGCGCGACTACGCCAATACCTACAAGAAGTTCACCGCCCTGGGCCCGTTGATGAGCAAGATCGGCAACGGCGTCAAGGGCATCGACTGGAACACCGAGACCGAATACAAGGAACTCAAGCAGCTCAATGGCGTGATCCGCGAGGAGGGCATCACAAAAGGCATGCCCTCGCTCGAAGAGGATATCTTCGTCTGTGACACGGTGCTGGCCATGGCGCCGGAAACCAACGGCGAGGTGGCGCACAAGTCCTGGGCGAAGCTCTCCACCAAGACCGGCGTCGACCACCTGCACCTCTGCGAGGGCCGGCGCGAGGACAAGATCCAGTATCGAGACATCCAGGCGCAACCGCGCAAGATCATCACCGCGCCCACCTGGAGCGGCATCGAGTCCGAGCATGTCAGTTACACCGCTGGCTATACCAACATCCACGAGCACATCCCGTTCCGCACCCTGACCGGGCGTGCCCAGTTTTACCAGGACCACGAGTGGATGCTGGATTTCGGTGAGGGTTTCTGCGCCTATCGTCCGCCGGTTGACCTCAAGGCCCACAACACTGTACCAGCCACTGTGCGCAATAAGCCGCATCTGGTGCTGAACTGGATCACGCCGCACAGCAAGTGGGGTATCCACAGCACTTACAACGACAACCTGCGCATGCTCAATCTGTTTCGCGGCGGCCCGACGGTCTGGGTGGCGGAGGATGACGCCAAGTCCATCGGCCTGAAGGATAACGATTGGGTGGAAGCGGTCAATGCCAACGGCGCCACGGTGGCGCGGGTGGTTGTGAGTCAGCGCATTCCGCGCGGCATGGCGATGATGTACCACGCCCAGGAGAAGATCGTGAACGTGCCGGGTTCGCCCAGCACCGGCAAGCGCGGCGGTATCTTGAACAGCGTGACGCGGGTGGTGGTCAAGCCGACCCACATGATCGGCGGCTATGCCCAGTTGAGCTACAGCTTCAATTACTACGGTACCGTCGGTTCGCAGCGCGACGAGTACGTGGTGCTGCACAAGATCGAGGACCGCGATGTGGACTGGCTGGAGCGGCCTTTGACCGATGCCCGTGAGGCTGCTCTCAACCCGCCCACTGTCAGCTAGCCAGTTTTGTGGAGGATGAGGCAACGCTCCACGGGGTGAACTCTCGTCCATCGACCCATGGCTCACCTTCCACTCTTTAAGTATTCAGGAGAAAGATGATGAAAGTCCGCGCACAGTTCGCTTTCGTGTTCAATCTGGACAAATGCATCGGTTGCCATACCTGCTCGGTGACCTGCAAGAACGTCTGGACCAATCGCAAGGGTGTCGAGTACGTCTGGTTCAACAATGTCGAATCCAAACCCGGAATCGGTTATCCCAAGAACTGGGAGGATCAGGAGAAGTGGAAGGGCGGCTGGGAAAAGCGCAATGGCAAGCTGGAACTCAAGGCCGGTGGTCGCGCCAGCAAACTCGCCAATATCTTCATGAACCCGGACCTGCCGGAGATTGACGATTACTACGAACCCTTCACCTACAACTACGGTCACTTGCAGACGGCACCACTGTCCGAGGCGGCGCCCACGGCGCGGCCGATTTCGCAGATCGACGGCAGCAGCATGGAGAAGGTGAATTGGGGACCGAACTGGGAGGACGATCTCGCCGGCGAGTTCGAGAAACGTGCCGTCGATAAAAACTTCGACAACGTGCAGAAAAAGATCTACGCCGAGTTCGAAAATACCTTCCACATGTACCTGCCGCGCATCTGCAATCACTGCCTGAATCCATCCTGCGCGGCCTCCTGTCCTTCCGGCTCGATCTACAAACGCGAAGAGGACGGCATCGTGCTGGTGGATCAGGACAAGTGCCGTGGCTGGCGTATGTGCATGAGTGGCTGCCCCTACAAAAAGGTGTTCTACAATTGGGAATCCGGCAAGGCCGAGAAGTGCATCGGCTGCTATCCGCGGGTGGAGTCGGGCATGCCCACGGTCTGTTCCGAGTCCTGCGTGGGGCGCATTCGCTACAACGGTATCATTCTCTACGACGCCGACCGCATCCTGGATGCCGCCAGCGCCGAGCGTGAAACCGATCTCTACCAAGCCCAGATGGATATCTTCCTGGACCCGAACGATCCGGTGGTTATCGCCCAGGCGCGCGCCGACGGCGTGTCCGATGCCTGGATCGAGGCAGCGCAGAAATCACCCATCTACAAGATGGCCATCGAGTGGAAGATCGCCTTCCCCATGCACCCCGAGTTTCGCACCATGCCCATGGTCTGGTATGTGCCGCCACTGTCGCCGGTGCAGTCGCAGATTGATCAGGGCAATCTGCCAACCGGCCCCGATGGCGCAATCCCACGCGTCGAAACCCTGCGCTTGCCAGTGAAGTATCTGGCCAACCTGCTCACCGCAGGCGCGGAGGCACCCATCGTCAGCGCGCTCAAGCGCCTGCTCGCCATGCGCAGCTACATGCGTTCGGTGCACGTCGAGGGCCGGGCCGATACCCGCGCGCTTGAGGCCGTTGGCCTAGACGAGGAGACCGCCAAGGACATGTACCGCTACCTGGCCATTGCCAACTATGAGGACCGCTTCGTCATTCCGACCGGCAAGGAGGAAATGCGGCTGGACGACTTCCATGCCTTCCAGGGCCAGAACGGCTTTGCATTTGGTAATGACAGTTCGGCCGGACGCAGCGGCTTCTCGCTCTTTCCCGAGCGGCGCAAGGAATCCGTGGAACCGTTGCACTTCGTGCCGCATGTGCGAATCAAGGGATAAGGAGGATATATGCTGATCTATCGAATCTTGTCACGCCTGCTCGATTATCCGGATCAGGCGTTGCGCGCCCACCTGCCGGAGATTGCTTCCCGAATCGAGGCCGACACAGGCCTCGACGAAGCGGAACGGAAGATCATGCTGGATTTTCTGGCGTGGATGCAAGCCGGCGAGCCTTACGTGCTGGAGGGCCATTACGTGCAGACTTTCGACCTCACGCCGGAGTACAGCCTGCACCTGACCCATCATCTGTTCGGAGACGACGACCGCGAACGCGGGCCAGCCATGGTGGATATCGCCGAGCACTACAAGAGCTACGAACTGGAGGTTGTCGAGGGTGAGCTGCCGGACTATCTGCCTCTGCTACTGGAGTACGCTTCCACCCTGGACGAGACCGAGGCGCGTTTCTTCCTGGCGGACGCGGCCAAGGTGCTGGATGTGCTGGCCGCCAACCTGGAAAAGGCGGGCAGCCCCTATGCGCCGCTCGTCCGTCTGATTGAGCAACGCGGCCGGCTGGTCAGCCAGGCCGCCTAAGGAGTGGACCATGAACCTGCATAATTTCCTTTACGGCGTCTATCCCTACCTGGCTGGAACCATCTTCCTGATCGGCAGCCTGGTACGCTTCGACCATGAGCAGTACACCTGGAAGAGCGATTCCAGCCAGTTGCTGTCCAGGAAGAACATGCGACTGGCCAGCAATCTGTTCCATGTCGGCATCATTGCCATCTTTTTCGGACATCTGGTAGGCCTGCTGACACCGCACAGCCTCTTTCTCGCTCTTGGCGTGTCCGACATGGCGCATCAGTATATCGCCATCGCGGCGGGTTCGGTGTTCGGCACCCTGTGTCTGATCGGCGCGCTCATGCTCTGGTTCCGGCGCATGTTCAATCCGCGCATCTCGGCAACCAGTCGTTTCAGTGACAAGCTGATCATCACCTGGTTGCTCGTCACCCTGATGCTGGGCTTGTCCACCATTCCGGTTTCCCTCGGTCATGCCAGCCACGGCGATCCGAGTGTGATGATCGCACTCGCCCATTGGGCGCAGAGCATCGCCACCTTCCAGCCGGACCCGGCCGTCATCGCGGGTGTCGACACCATCTTCAAGGTACATCTCTTCTTTGGCATGACGGTGTTCCTGCTCTTCCCCTTTACCCGTCTGGTGCATGTCTGGAGCGTGCCGCTTGGCTATCTCGCCAGGCCCTACCAGATCGTGCGCACCAAGCGGCGGATCAAAGCGGTGTCCGCGCCGGAAGTGCCGGTCCTGCAGCAGCCGTCCGGCTACAATTCCGCGCCGGCAGGCGCGCCGGTGGACCGGCCGGCCCACGCCCGCTGATCCATATGGCCGATCCCGATCGTCGCAATGGAATCGGTCGGGCGGGAATCATGAGGGTTCGAGATATCTCGAACCCGCAATGGTCCCTTGGCAGGAGAGGAGCAGATGGATCCTTGTGCCCTGATGGCTGGCGCCATAACCGGCCTTCTGCTCGGGCTGTTCGGTGTGGAGGCGGTTTTCTGATCGTACCCGCCCTGGTGCTGCTTTCCGGCACGTCCATGCGCCAGGCCATCGGTACCTCTCTGCTCGTGGTGGCAGCCAAGCCCTATACGGGTTTTGCCGTTTTTCTCCTCTTCGTGGCGACTTACATCCTGCTTAGGAGCGTGTTGTGAAGGGCCTGTGCCTGGCTCAATCAAGTGAGGTTTTACACGATGGATCTTGATGGATCTGAAGCACTGGTTACTGATCTGCCATTATTGGAAATCAAGGGAAAACGGCTGTTGCCGATCGTCCAGGGCGGCATGGGAGTGGGCATTTCCGCCCATCGTCTGGCTGGTACCGTGGCGAGCTTTGGGGCGATGGGGACCATCGCCAGCATCGATTTGCGTCATCATCACCCGGATCTTCTGGCTCAGACCCGCCGTTGCCGGGACAAGGATGCGCTGGAGCGTATCAATCTACTCGCCCTCGACCGCGAGGTGCGCGCCGCTCTGGATCTGGCCGCGGGCAAGGGGCTGGTGGCGGTGAACGTCATGAAGGCGGTCAGCGCTCATGCCGACTACGTGCGCCAGGCCTGCGCGAGCGGCGCCGAGGCTATCGTCATGGGTGCGGGACTACCCATGGATCTGCCGGATCTGACCATGGATTTTCCCGAGGTGGCCCTCATCCCGATCCTTTCGGATGCGCGTGGCGTGGCCTTGGTGCTGAAAAAATGGATGCGCAAGCAGCGTCTGCCCGATGCCATTGTGCTTGAGCATCCGCGCTATGCGGGCGGTCATCTGGGCGCGCCCAAACCGGAAGACATCAATGATGCACGTTTCGATTTCCCCACCGTGCTGGAAGGCGTGTTCCAAACATTCAAAGAGCTGAATCTTGAAAAGGAAGCCATTCCGCTCATTCCCGCCGGTGGCATCGACCGGCCGGAAAAATTGCGCGAACTGCTTGCCCTGGGTGCCGGCGCCGTGCAGATAGGCACACCTTTCGCCGTCACCGTGGAGGGCGACGCCCATCCCAATTTCAAGCGCGTCCTGGCCGAAGCCAAGCCGGGGGATATCGTCACCTTCATGAGCGTGGCGGGGCTGCCGGCCCGCGCTGTGCTCACGCCGTGGCTGAAGAACTATCTGAAGCGCGAAAGCCGGCTGCAGTCCTGTGCCCAAGCCGACCGGCGGCGCTGCGCCATCGCCCTGGACTGCCTGAGCCACTGCGGCCTGCGCGACGGCAACGCCAAGGCGGGCCAGTTCTGCATTGATGCTCAACTGGCCGCCGCGCTGCGCGGTGAAGTGGACAAGGGACTGTTCTTCCGGGGAGCGGGGTGCCTGCCCTTCGGCGCGGAGATCCGTCCGGTGCGCGACTTGCTGGTGCATTTTCTACAGGCGAAGGGCTGAATCGTTGACGCGCATCAAGGTTTTTGCTGGTCTGCCGGGCTAATTTGAAATGCTGTTCGCCAGCCAGACGGGGTGCGCATGGCATTATCCGATTACGTGAACACCTTCGGGCAGCTGATGCTGCATCGCTACGGCGAGCGCGTGCACAAGCTGGCCATCCACGCCGGTTTTACCTGCCCGAACCGGGACGGCAGCAAGGGGCGCGGCGGCTGTACGTTTTGCAACAACGCTTCCTTCAATCCGGCCGGGCACCAGCCTACGAGCATCGCCGCGCAACTCGCTGCCGGGAGGCGGGTGATCGGCCAGTTCAGTAAGGCGCGGCGCTTTCTGGCTTACTTTCAGGCCTACACCAATACCTATGCTGCGCACGAGGTGCTGGTCGCACTTTATGCCCAGGCGCTGACGGAGCCCGACGTCATCGGTCTGTCCATCGGCACGCGTCCGGACTGCGTGCCCGAAATGACGCTGGACCTCCTGGCTGGGTACCACGACCAAGGCCTGGAGATCTGGCTGGAACTGGGCTTGCAGTCGGCCTTCGACCAGACTCTGGCGCGGGTGCGGCGTGGTCACGGCCTGGCCGAATACCGGCAGGCCGTCAGCGCCGCCCGGGCACGCGGCATTCCGGTCTGCACGCACCTGATCATCGGCCTGCCGGGAGAAACGGCGGCGCACTGGCGGCAGACCCTGGACATTGTGCTCGAACTCGGGGTGGACGGACTCAAGCTGCATCCCCTGCACGTGGTACGCAACACGCGCTTGGCCGGTCAGTGGCGCCGGGGTGAATACCGGCCGCTGACCCTGCACGAGTACACCCGGGCGGCCGCGGATCTCGTTCAGCGGACCCCGCCGCAAGTGGTTTTTCACCGTTTGACCGGCACCGCGCCGCCCGACTTGCTGCTCGCGCCCGACTGGTGCGCCCACAAGTGGCCCGTGCTCAACGGCGTCGAGGCGGAACTGAAGCGGCGCGGTACCCGTCAGGGTCAGCCTGACTTGGTTTTGCGCGCGACACAGGAGGAAACATATCTTGCCATCTGACGCTCTTTTGGAACTGGTCTGCCCGGCGGGTAGTCTCCCGGCCCTGAAAGCTGCCGTGGACAATGGCGCAGATTGCGTCTACATCGGCTTTAGCGATCAGACCAATGCCCGCAATTTCGCCGGGCTCAATTTTGATCTGAGCAGTGCCCGCGCCGGAGTGAAATACGCTCATGGCAAGGGCGCGCGTGTATTCCTGGCCCTGAACACCTACCCCCAGGCAGCGGACTGGGAATCCTGGCGGGGTGCCGTGGACAAGACGGCTGCGCTTGGCGTGGATGCCATCATTCTGGCTGATTTCGGTTTGTTGCGTTATGCCGCGGACGAGTATCCGGATCTGAGGCGGCATCTATCCGTACAGGGATCAGCGACCAATTACGAAGCGCTCAATTTCTATTACGAGCATTTTGGCGTGTGTCGGGCGGTGCTACCGCGGGTCTTGTCCATGGCCCAAGTCGAGCAGACGATGGCTCATGCCAGAATGGAAATCGAACTCTTCGGCTTTGGCAGTTTGTGCGTCATGGTGGAGGGGCGCTGTGCCTTGTCCTCCTATGTTACCGGGGAATCACCCAACACCCATGGGGTCTGCTCGCCGGCCAAGATGGTGCGCTGGCAGCATACCGCGCGAGGCTTGGAATCGCGCTTGAATGGCGTCCTGATCGACCGCTTTGCGGGCGACGAGCATGCCGGCTATCCGGCGCTCTGCAAGGGGCGTTTCATCGTCAATGACGAGAGTTATTACGCCATCGAGGAACCGACCAGTCTCAACACGCTGGCTGTGCTGCCCGAGATGCTGCGCCTCGGCGTGGCGGCGATCAAGATTGAGGGCCGCCAGCGCAGCCCTGCCTATGTCGCCCAGGTGACGCGGGTCTGGCGCGCGGCCATCGATGCTTGCAAGCGCGACCCTGAGAGTTACGCCGCGCAACCGGCCTGGCTGCGCGAGATGGATCGGATTGCTGAGGGGCAGCAACATACCCTTGGCGCCTATCATCGTCCCTGGAAGTGAGGTCCCATGAAACTTGCTATCGGTCCTGTCCTGTACTACTGGTCCCGTGAAGCCGTGTGGCATTTTTATGAGGAAGTCGCCACCGCGCCGGTGGACATCGTCTACCTGGGAGAGGTGGTCTGTTCCCGGCGCCACGAACTTCGCTTGCCGGACTGGCTCGATCTGGCGGAGGATCTCGCGGCGAGCGGCAAGGAAGTGGTCCTGAGCACGCAGGCCCTGCTCGAATCCGAATCGGATCTCAAAAGGCTGAGAGCGGTTGCCGACAATGGACGCTTTGCGGTCGAAGCCAACGACGTGGGTGCCTTGCGTCTGTTGGCGGGCCAGACTGCCTTCGTGGCCGGTCCCCATATCAATGTCTACAATCCGCCGACCCTGGCTTGGCTCGCCGGGCTGGGCGCGAAACGCTGGGTGATGCCGGTGGAAATGTCGCGCGAGGCGCTCCGCTATCTGCTGCCCCACGCTCGCGGTATGGAAATCGAAGTCTTCGCCCATGGTCGGCTGCCACTGGCCTTTTCGGCGCGTTGCTTCACCGCCCGGCATCACAATCTTTCCAAGGACGACTGCCAGTTCCGCTGTCTCGATTATCCGGACGGCCTGCCGCTGCGCACCCGTGAGGGGGAGCGGTTTCTGGCCATCAATGGCATCCAGACACAATCGGCTCGGGTCTATAACTTGGTGGGTTCAGTAGCGGAATTGCGTGTATTCGGGGTGGACGTGCTGCGCATCAGTCCCCAGGCGCGGCATAGTATTCGTATTGCCGGTCTGTTCCGCGCGGCGATGGACGGATCTCTGGATCCGGCTGCTGCCGCTGCGGAAATGGAAGATTTGATGCCGGATGGCGCTTGCGATGGTTTCTGGCGCAATCGTCCGGGCATGGCCCCTGTCGGCGAGGAACAGTGGCCATGACGCAGGATGATACGTTGGTCTGGGTATGGGACAGCGGGTTGCGTTCGGGCAGCGAGAACCTCGCCATCGACCGCCTGTGGCTGCGGCAGCATGCCCGTGGCAAGCGGCCGGACCTGCTGCGTTTTTATCGCAGCCTGCCCTGCGCGGTGGTGGGCCACCATCAGGCGGTGGACCGTGAGTTGCGCCTGGACTATTGCCACAACCACGGTATCGAGGTCCTGCGGCGGCCCTGCGGCGGCGGGGCGCTTTATGTCGATCAGAATCAACTGGCATTCAGCCTGATCATCAGGAGCCCTTCCGTCTGGCAGGATGCGGCCATTGGCGCAATCCTCGCCCACGTGGCGGAAATCCTTGCTGCAGGCCTGGCTGGACTAGGTGTCAGGACCACATTCAAAGACCCCAACGACCTCGAAGTCGAGGGGCGAAAACTTGCCTCGATTTTCCTGGCGAACGAGGGGGACACCCTGCTGCTGCAAGGCGTCCTGCTGCTGGATCTCGACATCCGGCGCATGCTCAAAACCCTGCGCGTACCCACTGAAAAGCTCTCGCCATCCGGCCTGGATAGTGCCCGCGGCCGCCTGATCACCTTGCGTCAGTGCCTGGGCCGGATGCCTGAAGCGGGCGAAGTGCAGAGGCACCTGCTCACCGCCATGCAAGAGGCGTTCAATCCGCGCCTGTGGACTACCGTCAAGCTTATGGAGAGCGCTGTGACTGGCGAGCCGACAGATGAGTCGGCACATGGGTTCCGCATCGATTGGCGGGCGCAGCGGGATGAGGCGATGGAGGCCATCTGGCGGACAGCGGGTGGTGTGTTGCGCACCCGTCTGGTACTGGATGAGCAGGCTCAAATAATCAAACAGGCGGAGTTCGCTGGTGATCTTCACTGCCGGCCCCTGGACCTCCTGGAGCGTCTGCAGGATGCCCTGACGGATCTGCCTCTGCCGCTCATCGACCGCTGTCTGGTTCATGTCGCGCAGAGAAGCTGCGCCGAACTGTCAGGATTCGGCATCGAGGACCTGCGGCGGGTGCTGCAGCTTGCCATCGACAAGTTCGATATGCGCAGGCAGATGGGGCTGAGCGCCGCCCAGGCTAATGGCGTCATGTGCTTCGGTGGGGAATATTCCGGGGCCGGAGCAGTCCTGGCGCAGGCGCAGGTCATGCTGGTGCCCTATTGCGCCAAGCCGCCCTGGTGCAAGTGGCGCCATCAGGATGGCTGTACCGAATGCGGCCTCTGCGAAGTGGGAGAGGCCTACCGGTTGGCGAGGGAACGTGGCATGCCAGTGACCTCCATCACCAATTACGAGCACCTGCTTGCCACTTTGGCGCGCATGAAGAGCGAGGGCGTGCAGGCTTACGTGGGAATGTGTTGCAGTAATTTTTTCATCAAACGCCACCGCGCCTTCCGCGAAGCGGGTATGCCGGCCCTGCTCCTGGATATCAGTGGCTCGAATTGCTACGAGCTGCAGCAGGAGGACCAGGCCTACGCCGGTACTTTCCAGGCACGGGCATATCTGGACCTGGATGTCCTGCACAAGGTCATGCGCTTCGTACCGCAGCAAGGCAGGAGCAGTTTGAAAAAGGAGATTTGAGTGCGCGCGACACGGCTGCAACAGGTGGAATGGCAGACTTTGCCCATCTTCCCGTCATCTGTCGGCAGGATACTGGCCCGCCTGCCAGTCTATCCACCTTCACTCACTCTGGTCCTGGCGCTCAATCGGCTGTTATTGCCCCTGCTTGAAAAGGAAGTCCTGCGGGCTTGGCGTGGCAAGCGATTTTGCGTTCAGGTCAAGGATGCCGGCCTGAGCTTCTTCTTCGGCCTGGACGCGACGGGATTTGTTGCCTGCCGCGCCACGCTAGCCGTGGATCTGTGCATCAGCGCCAATGCTTATGACTTCCTGTTGCTGGCAGCGCGCGAGGAAGATCCCGACACGCTGTTTTTCAGTCGCCGCCTGCTGATGGAAGGTGATACGGAGCTCGGACTCCTGGTGAAAAACACCCTGGACGCTCTGGAGCCGCCCGCCTGGGTCGGACGACTGCTACAGTCGATCCTGACGCGGATGGATCAGGCCATCTGACGCTTCAGCCGCCGGTCATCGCCATGAAACGCATAACCTTGCGGGGTTTTTCGCGGAATTCATGCCGCGCCGGCTTAGAGTCCAGCGCGGACCGGATCGCCGCTTCCAGAACCTCATCGGGGGCTTTGTCACGCAGCAACGGGCGCAGCGAAACACCGCCTTCCTCGCCGAGGCAGGTGTACAGCGTGCCGTCCACGCCAACACGTAGGCGATTGCAGGTCTCGCAGAAGTGCTGCGACAGCGGGGTGATGAAGCCAAGGGCGAATGAGCCGTCGTGGTTGCGCAGATAGCGCGCCGGCCCGCCGCCCGGCTGCACCCCGTCGATGAGGCCGAACCGCTCTTGCAAGCGCCGGCGCACAGGCTGCAGATCCACGTAAGCCGAAGTCCGGCCGGTGTCACCGACGGGCATGATCTCGATCAGGCGCAGGACGAAACCATGCGCCATGCAGAAAGCAACCATGGCATCGACTTCATCATCATTGATGCCCTGCATGAGAACCATGTTGATTTTGATGGGTCTGAGCCCCGCCTCCCGTGCTGCATGCAGGCCGGCCATCACCTCGTCCAGGCAGTCGCGCCCGGTGATTCGCGCCAGCCGCTCCCGCTGCAGAGAGTCCAGGCTGACATTGATGCGCCCGACGCCAGCTCGTTCTAGGGCCTGCGCGTGCTTGGCCAATTGCGTGCCATTGGTGGACAGGGAGAGGTCCGCAACACCGGGAATGGCAGTGAGCCGCCCGGCCAGCACGGCCAGGCCACTTCGCAGCAGCGGCTCGCCGCCGGTCAACCGTACCCGGGACACACCAAACCGGGCAAACAGGGCCACCAGCCGCTCGATCTCATCGAAACGTAGCCAATGGTCCGGTTCTTCGAAACCGCGGAATCCCTTGGGCAGACAGTAACTGCAACGCAGGTCGCAGCGGTCGGTGACGGAAAGACGTAAATATTCGATCCGCCGGCCGAAGCGGTCGATCAAGTTGTGAGGCTGCATGTTCATGGAAATCCTCTCGGCCTCCACCTTTCTATCTGAGTGGCTTCAATCTAGAACAGGTCCAGCGGCAAAGCCTTGACATACATCAAAGACCAAACAGTTCCCGGCGGTAGCCGGATTTCATGCGTTGCTTGCACCATGCTTTGAACTCGGCTAATTTGCGGGTAGCGGGTAAGGCGCTGTCCGGCTGTCTTCTCCCGAGGAACCTGCGCGCGTCTTGACGGTCAAACGCGGCTGTTCCATTCAGAATGGCGAAGGAGCCGATATGCACGATGCCCAATTCCTGAAGCGGGAGGCCAGGCTCAAGATTGCGTGTTCAAGCTGCAATCTGCGTCAGCTTTGTCTCCCCGTGGGCCTCGACCCGGAAGATATCGAGCAACTGGACGCCGCGCTCAATCTGCGCCAGCGCGTGCAAACCGGCCAGCATCTCTATCGGGCCGGCGATATCTTCCGTTCCCTCTACGCCATTCGCTCAGGGGTTTTCAAACTGTACCGGTTGAACGCCGACGGGCGCGAGCAGGTGATGGGGTTTTATCTCCCGGGCGATCTGATGGGTTTGGGTGCCATCGGTACTGGCCGTTTTGCCCTGCATGCCGTAGCCCTGGAAGACAGCCATATCTGCGAGGCGCCATTTTCCCTGCTTGAAGAACTCGCACAGAAGATCCCTTCCTTGCAACGTCAGATCCATCGTGTGTTGAGCGCCGAGATCCTCCAGGACTGGCAGGCCATGATGATGCTCGGCTCGATGCTGGCCGAGGGACGTCTGGCCGTTTTTTTGCTTGACCTTTCCGAAAGGCTTCAGCGCCGGGGGTTTTCTCCCACCCATCTCCACCTCAGCATGTCACGGGAGGAAATCGGCAATTATCTCGGAATGAAGCTCGAAACCGTCAGCCGGACCTTTTCCAAACTGCAAAAAGACGGCTTGATAGCGGTTGACCGGCGCGTGCTGACCATCCAGGATATGCCTGGCCTGAAACGCCTGGCAGGGTGTGCCGGCGAATCACACCTGGGGATGGCAGAGGCCTGAGTGCATAGCCTGGCTGATTGCGTTTTCAGTCGATTGTTCCAAGATTGCGCTTGTGGAAATTGACGCCGAAAGCCTCGGCGGTGGCTTCACAGGCAGGAATGTCTACACCGGCTAATCCTTTGATGGCGGTCAGGGTGATCGAAGGGACGTAATCGCGCGCCAGATCCGCGAAATCCAGCGCCGCCGCGTGGCAGTGTAGACGCTTGGGCCGGCAGTGCTCGTTATAGATAGTCTCGTTGGCGGCCTGAATCGAAACCGACAGGGCATCGATGTTGCCTTCCAGGTCCGGGGTGATGTCACGCCCGAAACGCAGGTTGGCCAAGCCGTCCGTTTCCAGACGGACATAGCCGCCCAGCCGGCGGAGTTCCTTGCCGGCCTCCAGCACAGTGTAGAGCCGCATGGTCGGTTCGCCCAATCCGGAAAACACGACTTCGTCATAATTTCGCGGACCACCCACTACCGCCAGAATTTCATCCAGCTCCGGCTCTGTGGCCAAACGCAGATAATGTCCGCCGATGCGCCAGCTACCGGTGAATTTCGGGCAGAAGCGGCATCGCAGGCTACAACTGTTGGTCACGTTGAGATACAACTTGCTGCCCTGTGGATAGGCGATCAGACCCCGCTTGATTTGAATGATGGATGCATTGTGTTCAGACATCGCGAATTCCTCGCCATCATTTTGCTTGCCAGTTTCAGATTATCCCTCTGCTAAACCATTGCTGATTTGACCCATATCAAGTACTGGCCCAAAGCTCTCTTTGTTGTTGCACAGAAAGCGGTTCTGGATCAGTTACCTGCCGTTTGATAAGGCGCGGTCGGCATTGCTTTCGAACTTGACCTGGATCAAGGAAATTCATGTCCAATATAAGGTATTCATATTGAACAATAACGCTATATCTAGGGTTCTAGGCGTAAACATGTGAAAGGGGGCGGAATGGAGTCCTTCGGTTCCGAAGCTGGCCAAGGATCTTTGCTTCGTGAGGTGATCAAGCGCGACGGCAACCTCGCGCCCTTCGACGCTGGCAAGATTCGCGCCGCCATCCGTCGCGCCGGGGCAGCCACCGGCGAGTTCGATGCCGAGGCGGCCGCGCGTCTTGCTGAACAGGTGCTCAAAGTATTGAGCTATCAGCACCGTCAGGAGCTACCCGCCATCGAGCGCATCCAGGACGTGGTGGAGCAGGTGCTGATCGCCGCCGACCATTTCCGCACCGCACGCGCCTACATCGTCTACCGCGAAAGCCACGCCAGATTGCGCCGGGACCGCCAGACCCTGGTGGACGTGGCGAGCTCGGTCAACGAATATCTGGAGCGCGCCGACTGGCGGGTCAACGCCAACGCCAATCAGGGCTATAGCCTGGGCGGCCTGATCCTGAACGTGTCCGGCAAGGTGGTGGCCAATTATTGGCTGAACCACGTCTATCCGCCGGCAGTGGGGGAAGCGCACCGAGACGGTGATCTGCACGTCCACGACCTGGACATGCTGGCCGGCTACTGCGCCGGCTGGTCGCTACGCACGCTGTTGCACGAAGGTCTGAACGGCGTGCCGGGTAAAGTGGAAGCCGGCCCGCCGCGGCACATGTCGAGCGCAGTCGGGCAGATCGTCAACTTCCTCGGCACCCTGCAAAACGAATGGGCCGGCGCGCAGGCCTTCTCGTCATTCGACACCTACATGGCGCCCTTCGTACGCAAGGACAGTCTCTCCTATGCCGAGGTGCGGCAGTACATCCAGGAACTCATCTACAACCTCAACGTGCCGTCGCGCTGGGGCACGCAAACCCCCTTCACCAATCTCACCTTCGACTGGACCTGCCCGGAGGATCTGCGCGAACAGGTGCCGCTGATCGGCGGCGAGGAGATGCCGTTCACCTACGGTGAGCTGCATGCCGAGATGGACATGATCAACCGCGCCTACATCGAGGTGATGACCGCAGGCGACGCCAAGGGCCGGGTCTTCACCTTTCCCATTCCGACCTACAACATAACCCGCGATTTCCCCTGGGACAGCGAGAACGCCGAACGCCTCTTCGCCATGACGGCCAAGTACGGGCTGCCCTATTTCCAGAATTTCATCAACTCCGACCTGCAACCGAACATGATCCGCTCCATGTGCTGCCGCCTGCAGCTTGATCTGCGCGAACTGCTGAAGCGCGGCAACGGCCTGTTCGGCTCCGCCGAGCAGACCGGCTCGGTGGGCGTGGTCACGGTAAACTGCGCGCGCCTGGGGTACCTGCACAGAGGCGACGAGTCTGGCCTGTACCTGCGCCTGGATGCGCTGCTGGATATCGCCCGCGACAGCCTGGAGACCAAGCGCAAGGTCATCCAGCGCCATATGGACGCAGGCCTCTTTCCGTACACCAAGCGCTACCTCGGCACTCTGCGCAATCATTTCTCCACCATCGGCGTGAATGGCATCAACGAAATGATCCGAAACTTCACGGATGATGCCGAGGACATCACCACACCCTGGGGACATGCCTTCGCCCTGCGTCTGCTCGATCACGTGCGGGCCCGGATGCTGGCCTTTCAGGAAGAGACCGGCCACATGTACAACCTGGAGGCCACGCCGGCCGAGGGCACCACCTACCGCTTCGCCAGGGAGGACCGCAAACGCTTTCCGGACATCCTGCAGGCGGGCACTGTGGACATGCCTTACTACACCAATTCCTCGCAACTGCCGGTGGGCTTCACCGACGACCCCTTCGAGGCCCTGGAGCGGCAGGAATCGCTGCAGCGCAAGTACACCGGTGGCACCGTGCTGCACCTGTACATGAGCGAGCGCATCTCCAGCGCCCGGACCTGCAAGACCCTGGTACGCCGGGCGCTGGAGCGCTTCGGCCAGCCCTACATCACGATCACGCCGACCTTTTCCATCTGCCCGAAGCACGGCTACCTGAGCGGCGAGCACCACTTCTGTCCCAAATGCGACGAGATCCTGCTCGCCGAGAAGCGCCGGGCTCTGCCCGGCATCCAAGCCAAGGAGGAGATCCCATGAGCGAATCCGTCAAAGCACCCCACCCGGCAGCGGCCGAGATCACCCTGAGCGACGCGGAGCGCCAGCGCTGCGAAGTCTGGACCCGGGTCATGGGCTATCATAGGCCGGTAGCGTCCTTCAACGTTGGCAAGCAGGGCGAGCACCGGGAGCGCCGTTGCTTCCGCGAAAGCCGGGCCCTGCTGGGCGGCTGAGGGCGCCATGCCGCCGCTGCGCGTAGGCGGCTTCGTCCCGCTGAGCGCCACCGACTACCCGGACGTCCTGGCGGCGGTGGTTTTCTGCCAAGGTTGTCCTTGGCGCTGCCGTTATTGTCACAATCCACACCTGCTGGCGCCACGGAATGCGGCCGAGATCTCCTGGACCGTGATCCGGCGCTTTCTCGAAGGCCGGCAAGGTCTCTTGGATGCGGTGGTCTTCAGCGGCGGCGAGCCCACCCTGCAGTTGGGCCTTGCCGCCGCCATGCAGGAGGTCCGTGCCTTGGGGATGCGCGTCGGTCTGCACACCGCTGGTGCCTATCCCCGGCGGCTCGCCCAATTGCTTCCTCTGCTCGACTGGGTGGGGCTGGATTACAAGGCATCACATGCCAGCTATGCGCGAATCACCGGCCTGCGCGGTAGCGGCGAGCGGGTGCGGGAGAGTGCGAAGCTGTTGCTGGCCAGTGGCGTGGCGCATGAGTTTCGCATGACCGTGCATCCGGCCTTGCTGAGCGTGGAGGAGATTGGCGCGGCAACCCGCGAGCTGGCGGCCTTGGGTGCGCGCACCTTTGTGCTGCAGGCCTTCAGGCCGCAAGGTTGCGCGGATGCGAGCTTGCGCGTAGGGGGTGAGGCATTTGATCCGCGTTTGCTGAAGGATCTGGCCGGTCTGTTTCCATTCTTTGAACTCCGTCGTGCATAAACAATGAATTAATAGATGTAATTAAATGAAAATATCTTATTTATCCGGAGTTCATGGTGAGCAGGATCAAGCTCAAGGCCATTCTTTCCAATATTGCCCTATTCAGGGAGCTGTCCGCGGAGGACATCGAACAGCTCGTGCTGGGCACCCGCGAGCAGCATCTTGTCCGTGGTGAACTGTTATTCCAGAAAGGCTCCCAGCCGCAGGGCTTCTATATCGTGGTTCATGGCCAGATCAAGCTGGCCTTTTCCACCCCGCAGGGCGCGGAAAAGGTGATCGATATCGTCCGTGCCGGGCAAAGCTTCGGCGAGGCGGCCATGTTCCTTGATACACCGTATCTGGTTTACACCCAGGCGATCACGGATACGCTATTGTTGCATATTTCCAAGTCTGCGGTGTTCGAGGAAATTGAAAAAAGCTCTCTGTTCGCGCGGCGGATGCTGGCTGGCGTTTGCCGCCGGCTGCATGGCATCGTGCGGGATGTGGAGGCATATTCGCTGCATTCGGGCACGGAGCGCGTGATCGGTTATCTGCTGACCCAGGACCGTGATGGCGAAGAAAATGGCGGCGGTCTGCGAGTGCGTCTGCCCGCCAGCAAGCATGTGATTGCCTCCCGACTCAATATCTCGCCCGAGACTTTTTCCCGCATCCTGCATGAGCTCAGCGCCGCCGACCTGCTCAGCGTGAACGGCCGCGAAATCCTTGTCCATGATCCCGCCCGATTGCGCAACTACAGTGTGGCGGTCAGCCGGTGAGGGCTTGGGTTCTTTTTATATAAACCCGCCAGGCAAGGAACAGGTTCCACCAGAGCAGGCCGGAAGATGCGGTGCTCAGGATTCCGGCGGGATAAGCGAAGGTTTCAGGGTCCAGAATGGCCAGCACAAGCAGAACCAAGGCCGATAGATGCAAGCGAAACTGGAGACGGGCGCGGTTCTCGGGCAGGAGTTCGCGGATATTGGGAGCGGTTCCGCGCAGGCGGCTTTGCAGATGAAACCATGCGAGAAAGGGTAGAATCTTGTAGAGCATGCCATTGACCGCCGAAACCGCGAATCCCACGATGAACAGGATACCGAGCAGCAGGGGATAACCGGCTACCGCTTGCCACTGCGGGATCATCTGGGTGGTACTCCAAAGCAGGGCAGCCAATATCAGACTGATCATGCTGACGCGCCAGAAGTCGAGTGTCACGTCGGGCAAGCGACGCCGGCGCCGCGCCTGAAGGCGCAAGGTGATTGCGGCGAAACCGAGGAATCCGAGTGCCAGGCCGATGCCGGAGGGCGGCCGCAGGAAGGCGGCAGCGGGAAGCCCGGCGGCCAGGGAAAATACTGCGAGTAGAAAAAACAGCGAGCCGCCCAGCCAGCGGGTCATTCGTCCGGGGTAGCCTGGGGTGAGCTGGAACATGGGCACGACCTGGTAGGCCACACCGGCGATCAGGATACCCACCCAGCCCAGCATGCCCCAGGCGAGATGCAGGTCGGTGAGGGGAAAGCGCGCCAGCGGCACGTCACCAGCATGCCCCAGGGCCAGATAGGTGCCCAGCAGCACGGTCACGAGCAGGGTGATGAGTGCCAGGCGCATGGCGCGCACGCCGGGGTTGTTCGCCGGCGCGCGCCATAGGCTGATGCCGATGGCGCTGGCAAAGACCGCGAACCCCGCGCCCAGTAGCATCAGTGCGGCGTGGAAGAAAACTGCTTGCTGTAGCAGGAAACCCAGCAGGAGCGTCAGCGTGCCGGGCAGGGTCAGAACATGCACCAGGGCCGCCGTGGCGTGCGGGCGGGACACGGGCGAACCGGCGACCACGGGCAGCATCTGCAGGAGCGCGCCCATCATCGCCTGCGCCAGAAAGCCCAGGGTCACGGCATGGGTGGCCGCCAGCATGCCTGGTGTCCAGCGACTCGCGAACAGCGCCGGACCTTGCCAGAGTATCAGGAGGGCGGCCAGTAGCAGGAAAAGTGGCGCGGTGATAAAAAAGCGCAGCGGTCCGCCGATGGGCGGAGCCTGCTCGAAGGAAAGTCCCGCGCCGCTCGTTCGGGATCTGGCTTCAGATGACATCCGGATGCCAGATCAGGATCTCGTAATGATCCGGCGTATGCTGCCGTGTTTCATAAGTGAGCCCCCATTGATCGAGAATGGGATAGAGGGGGTAGGGCTCGCGATGATGGATCACCCGCAGGCGCTGCCTCGGGGAGAGCGTGGCCAGGGTATTTAGTACCGCTTGCAGCGGTTCCGGCGGCTCCAGCTCCCGCACGTCCAATAATTGTTCCTTATCCATCGCGCCATCCTCTAGGTGTCAAGCTGTCGCATTGCACTGATCATGTCCGCCTGCTTGCCATTGAGCACTTGATCGGCCATGGGGTAAAGGATTTGTTCCTCCTTCATGTTGTGTTGCTGCATCATGACCAGCAGGGTTTCGGCCAGGCCCAGAAAGTTCTCCCGATCGCCCCATTGCAGGGCGCCCTCCAGGTCCTGAAACAGTTCTTCCATCTGCCGGTGCTCCATGCGCATGACACGCGTCGGACCCATGTGCATCCCGGTTCTTGCCTCCACCGACGGAAACAGAACCTCCTCTTCGCGCTTGAAATGCTGTCGCATTGCGTCCAGGAAGGCTTGGACGGGGGCGCGATCCATCTCTTTCCCTGACGCGGCGGCTTCCGCCAGCGCGAACAGTTCGTCGCAATGCTGATGGTCGCTGACCAGATACTCAGTGATGGCGTTCATGAATGTTCCCTTTGTGACGGTTGAAACGAGTGAGCCTGGATCCATGGGATGATTTTTCCTGAATGATTTCATCGGGGCATTGATCCAGGTCAAGGATTCCGCCCCGGATGCGGGTTTAAAGTGTCCTCCACGCCGCACCCGTGCGGCGGTGGCAGGGAACAATTCAGGAGGAGGCTTGCACTTGCAAACATATATTTTTAATGAAGCTTTTGGCTGCGAGCTGGTGGGTCCGCGTGCCATGAAAGCAGTCCTTGGCCAGGGAGGGCGATGACGATGAGCCAGGTATTCACCAAATCCATGACGCGCAACATCTTTTATGGCGGCGGGGCATTCTTTTTCCTGCTCTTTGTCGCCCTGACCGTCGATACGGTGCAGGCGCTGCCCGAACGCGATCACCGCGAGAACATCACCGAGCAGGTGGTTCGCGGCAAGCATGTGTGGGAGCAAAACGATTGTATCGGCTGCCATACCCTTTTCGGCGAGGGTGCCTATTACGCCCCCGAACTCGGCAACGTCTATCCGCGCCGCGGCGGCGAATTCATCAAGGCCTGGATCAAGGGCCAGCCGACTGGGGTGCCGGGGCGGCGGCAGATGCCACAGTTCCATCTGACCGATCAGGAACTCGACGACGTGACGGCCTTTCTGAAATGGGCCTCCGAGGTCAACACCAGCAACTGGCCACCGAACATCGAAGGTTGATCACGAGTCGAGGAGCGCACATGATGCAATATCAATCTCAGGCAGTAGCCAAACCTTATTTCATTGCGGCGCTGGGACTCTTTCTGGGGCAGATCATCTTCGGCCTCATAATGGGTTACCAGTATCTCGCCGGCGATTTTCTCTTTCCGGCCATTCCCTTCAACGTGGCCCGCATGGTCCACACGAATCTCCTGATCGTGTGGCTGCTGTTCGGTTTCATGGGCGCGGCCTATTATCTGGTGCCGGAAGAGTCGGAACGGGAGCTGTTCAGTCCGAAACTGGCCCTGGCGACCTTCTGGATCTTTCTGGCCGCTGGTGTCCTGACCATTCTCGGCTATTTGATGGTGCCCTATGCCAAGCTAGCCGAGATGACAGGCAACAACATCCTGCCGACCATGGGGCGCGAGTTCCTGGAGCAGCCTCTGCTGACCAAGATCGGCATCGTGGTCGTGGCCCTGTTGTTTCTCTTCAACATCTCCATGACGGTGCTCAAGGGGCGCAAGACCAGCGTGACCCTGGTGCTGCTGCTGGGGCTCTGGGGGCTGGCGATCTTTTTCCTGTTTTCCTTCTACAACCCCAGCAACCTGGTGCTCGACAAGTACTTCTGGTGGTGGGTGGTGCACCTCTGGGTGGAAGGCGTCTGGGAGCTCATCCTCGGCGCGATTCTCGCCTTCGTGCTGATCAAGGTCACCGGCGTCGACCGTGAAATCGTCGAGAAATGGCTCTACGTCATTATCGCCATGACCCTGATCACCGGCCTCATCGGCACCGGTCACCACTACTACTGGATCGGTGCGCCGGAGTACTGGCAGTGGCTGAGCTCGGTGTTCTCCGCGCTGGAGCCGATTCCTTTCTTCATGATGACCTTGTTCGCCTTTCAGATGGTGAACAAGCGCCGCCGCGACCATCCCAACCGCGCTGCCACGCTGTGGGCGCTGGGTACGGCGGTGGTGGCCTTCCTCGGCGCCGGTGTCTGGGGCTTCCTGCACACGCTCGCGCCGGTGAACTACTACACCCATGGCACCCAGCTCACCGCTGCGCACGGTCATCTGGCCTTCTTCGGCGCCTACGCGATGATCAATCTCACCATCATCTCCTACGCCATGCCCATCCTGCGCGGCCGCATTGCCAACAGCCCGGTCGCCCAGCGCTGGGAGATGACTGGCTTCTGGCTGATGGTAACGGCCATGGTGGCGATCACGTTGTTCCTGACCGGCGCCGGCATCCTGCAGGTCTGGATGCAACGCTATAGCGATTCGCCGCTGTCCTTCATGGTGGTGCAGGACAAGATACGGCTCTTCTACTGGATGCGTGAGGCGGCCGGTTTTGTCTTCCTGGCGGGGTTGCTGAGCTACTTCACGAGCTTCTTCGTGGGCAGTCAGGAGGCCTGGCAGGCGAAGACCGCCTACGCCAGAGCCTGAATTGAAACGCGGGAGGGAGATGGCTCCCTTCCGCTCCTTCGAGGAGGGATAAAACATGCAATCGGAAGCCGTGGTCCTGAGTTCCAGACCAGCAGACGATCTGCCAGGAGATTTTGCCATATGGGTCTTCATCTTCGCGGAACTGCTGGCCTTCGGCATCTTTTTTCTGGCCTATGCCTTCGCGCGCAGTCAGGACGTGGCGCTCTTCAACGCCTCGCAACTGACCATCAACAAGGTCTCCGGTGCAGTCAACACCCTGGTGCTCATCACCAGCAGCTATTTCGCGGTGCGCGCCGTGGCGGCCATCCGCATGGGCCGGAATCTGTCTTGTTCCAACTGGCTGTTCGGAGCAATCGGGCTGGGCGCTGTCTTCGTTGCCATCAAGCTGATGGAGTTCCACGCCAAGTTCTCAGCCGGGATTTCGCTCAGCACCAACACCTTTTACATGTTTTATCTGTCGCTCACGCTGTTTCATTTCATGCATGTGCTGATGGGCATGGTCATCCTGGCGGTAGTGGCTTTCAAGGCGCGTCGCGGCGGTTACAGCGCCACGCAGCACACTGGGGTTGAGACCGGCGCTTCCTACTGGCACATGGTGGATCTCGTCTGGGTGATCCTCTTCGCCCTGGTCTACGTCATCCGCTGAGATAGATATTTATGCATATTGCACTGACAGTTCGTCCCTGTACCCGTACCTGGTTGGCACTGGTAGCTCTGACCCTGCTGAGTTTCGGCATCGGCGAGGCCAGCTTGGGGGGGACATCGATCATGGTCCTGGTGCTGGCGATCGCCCTGCTCAAAAGCCATCTCGTGGCTAGCCATTTCATGGGTCTGCGCCGTGTGGCGCGCGGTTGGCGTCTGCTCATGGCCGGCTATCTGGGCCTGGTCATTTCCATGATCGCCCTCGCCTATCTACTGGGCAGGGCCTGAATTCCATTCCGGAGAAGAATGCATGACCCCATCATCATCCACTTTGCACCTGGCCGATTCGGACGCCTCGCTACCTTTCTACGCGGCCCAGGCCGAGGAAATCGCCCTTTTCGAGCAGGCCTGGCGCAATCAGTTACCCCTGCTCATCAAGGGACCGACCGGCTGTGGCAAGACGCGTTTCGTGAGTTACATGGCGAGCCGTCTGGGGTTGCCGCTGTTTACCGTTGCCTGCCACGACGACCTGAGTGCCGCCGATCTGGTAGGCCGGCATTTGATCGGCGATGGGACCACCTATTGGCAGGATGGGCCGCTCACCCGCGCTGTGCGCGAGGGTGGCATCTGCTATCTCGACGAGGTGACCGAGGCGCGCAAGGACACCACAGTGGTGCTGCATCCGCTCACCGACGATCGGCGCATCCTGCCGATCGAACGCACCGGCGAGACCTTGCAGGCGCCCTCGGACTTCATGCTGGTGGTGTCCTACAACCCCGGCTATCAGAACCTGCTGAAAAGCATGAAGCCGAGCACCCGCCAGCGCTTCGTGTCGCTTCGCTTCGGTTTTCCGGAACCGGTGCGGGAACGCGAGATCGTGATCGGCGAAACCGGCATCGATATCCGTCTGGCGGAGCGCCTGGTCGCACTGGCCGGGGCCCTGCGCACTCTCAAGGAGCATGATCTCGAAGAGGTTGCCAGCACCCGGCTGCTGATCTACGCCGCCCGGCTCATCCAGAGCGGCTTCGATCCCCTGGAGGCGTGCCGGGCCGCCTTGGTCGAGCCGCTCACCGACGATGAAGAGACGGCGGCGGCCTTGATGGAAGTGGTACAGGTCAACTTCGGCTATTGAGGAACATGGAGCATGGAAGAACAGGTTGGCGCCCTCTGGCACAGGCTGGTCACCGGCTGGGCGCGTCAGGACCATCCGGCGGCAGCCGTGTCGTTGGAAGAGTTGCGCAAGACGCTCGGCGTCCTATTTCGTGCCCTGGGTGGAGATGGCGGCCTGAGTGTGGAAGCGGCCAGCGCTACTCGCCATGGTGCCCGGCGCGGACTTCGGAGCCGTTTGGCGGGCAGTGACGAAAAGGCGGAACTCGCCTGGCGCGACGCCGAAACACTGCGGTTGCCGGCGCGCATCGCACTGTTTCCCGAGCGTACCCTGAACCGGGATCTCTACCTCTGGTTGGCGGCGCTGGCGGCTTGTGATGCGCCGACGGCCGGGGACTGGTTCCATCAGAGTCAGGCTGCCACCCAGAGGCTTCTGTCACGCTATCCAGGTTTGCAAAGTCGCTATGGGCGCCTGTTGGCGGCTTACCTGCCTCTGCGCCCCGAACCCGAACGTCTGCCGACCGAAGAGGCGGCGCAGGAACGCGCCATACGTGCCGCCCTGCAAGCCCCTGGCAGTGTCGCTGTGCTGCCGTCCGCCCGCAGGCCGCCGCAACCGGTCCAGCTCTGGCTGCATCCGGCGCCGCCGTCTGCGGGCATGCTGGCGCGCAATGCCAGCGATCCAGCCGCTGGCGCCGAAGGCGACGGCAAGAGCCGCAAGGCCGCCGATGCGCGCCGGCGCCAGGGTGAGCAGGTGGAGCAGTCAGCAGACAAGAGCGGCTTTCTGATGTTTTTTCGCGCCGAAAGCCTGTTGAGCTGGGCCGAGTTCGTGCGCGTCAACCGCCCCAGCGACGATGATGACGATACGAATGCCGACAAGGCCCTGGATGATCTCGACCGGATCAGCATCGTTCCCGACGACCAGCGCATCGCCTCGCGGCTGCGCTTCGATCTTGACCTGCCGCCCGCCGCCATGGATGAAACTCCGCTGGGGGAGGGTATCCTGCTGCCGGAATGGGACTACCGCAAAGCGCTTCTGCAACCAGCGCACTGTCGCCTGCAAGCCATGCAGGCCACCGATGTCGTCCCGGGAGAACTGCCGCCGGGCCTGATGCCCATCGCCCGGCGTCTGCGTCGGCATTTTGAAACCCTGAGCGTGCCGCGGCAGTGGCGCAAAGGGGAACCCGACGGTGAAGAGCCGGATCTGGACGCCTGCGTGCGTGATCTGGCCGAGCGCCGGAGCGGCGTCACAGCTGGCCCGCGTGGCCTGTATCAAGCGCGCCATGAACGCCGGCGTGATCTGGCCTGCCTGCTGCTGGCAGATCTGTCGCTGTCCACCGATGCTTGGGTCAGTAACGCTGCGCGCGTGATCGACGTGATTCGCGACAGCCTGTTTCTGTTTGCCGAGGCCTTGTCCGCCAGTGGCGACCAGTTCGCCCTGTATGGATTCAGCTCCATCAAGCGTCAGAACGTGCGATTTCATGTGCTCAAGGATTTCGCGGCGCCTTATGACCGACTGGCGAAGGGGCGCATCGCCGCCATCAAGCCCGGTTACTATACCCGCATGGGCGCGGCTATCCGCAACGCCAGCACCCTGCTGGCCCGCCAGCCGGCCCGCCAGCGTCTGCTCCTGCTGCTCACAGACGGCAAGCCGAACGACCTCGATCACTACGAGGGCCGCTACGGCATCGAGGATACCCGCCAAGCGGTCCAGGCCGCCCGTCGCCAGGGGCTGCTGCCTTTCTGCGTCACCATCGATGAGCAGGCCGGCAGCTATCTACCACATCTTTTTGGCGCCAACGGCTTCGTGCTGATCCGCCAGCCGGCCGATCTGCCGCGCCAGCTACCTCAACTCTACGCGCAACTGACACGCGCCTGACCGGAGTCCATCGCATGCGCCTGACACTCTATACCGATTACGCTCTGCGTGTACTGCTCTACCTCGGGCTCAAAGGGGAGTCGCTTTCCACTATCCGCGAAATCTCCACCTTCCACGGTATCTCACATAACCATCTGGTAAAGGTGGTCCATCAATTGGGGGCCTGGGGTTACGTGCGCACACTGCGAGGCCGTGGCGGTGGCATTCAGCTTGCCCGGCCGCCGGCGCAGATCAACGTTGGCGAGTTGGTGCGGCGTACCGAGGATGATCTGCAACTCGTCGAGTGCCTGGCCGCCTGCAAGGGCAGTTGCGCGATCGAGGCGAACTGCAGTCTGAAGTTCATTCTTCAGGAAGCGGTGACCCAGTTCCTGGCGATCTTGAGCCGCTATACTCTGGCCGATTTGCTGAATCAAGGCCCGCAGATGCCCGGTCGGATAGCCGGTTTGTCATTTTCGTAGGGGTCGACTTGATCCAGGTCAAGGCGGGGACGATGCGGCCGGCATAGATTGGAATACTTGGTGCAGCTCCACTGCCACGCACCAATTTCCGACCAAATTGCTCAGGTAATGTTGCCCCCCGACCGGGCCAGGAGGAATCAACGATGAGCTTCAACGACACCGCTAACGGACAGGGTATCGCCGGTCACGGCGCCTTTTTTCAGAACACCAATCTCAATGCACAGGAGGCCGAGCATGCGACAGCCTGGGTGCGCCGGCATGTGGACCGGCGCACGGTGGACCTGGGCGATCGCATGGATGACGTGCGCGAGCACATGTGGGAGTTGGAGAAGGACGGCGAGATCATTATCCACCGCATCCGCGACGAACATGCGCCGGTGATGACCAAGACGCTCTATGGCTGGGATAAAAGGGTTCCCACCAAACAGCTCTGGCATCACAAGAGCTGTGGCCAGTGCGGCAACATCCCGGGCTACCCCACCAGCCTGCTGTGGTTCATGAACCGGCTTGGCCAGGTACCCGGCCGCGATTATCTCGATGAGACCGACCAGACCAGTTGCACCGCCTGGAACTATCACGGTTCCGGCATCGGCAACGTCGAGAGCCTGGCCGCCGTGTTCCTGCGCAACTTCCACCAGGCCTATGTCTCTGGCAAGCAGCACGGCTATGATCTCGGCTATTTCTATCCCCTGGTACACTGCGGCACGAGCTTCGGCAACTACAAGGAAATCCGCAAGTACCTGATCGAGAGTGCGGCACTGCGCGAGAAAGTGAAGAAGATCCTCGGCAAGATCGGCCGCCTGGTGGATGGCAAGCTCGTCATCCCCGAGGAGATCATTCACTACTCCGAGTGGCTGCACGTCATGCGCAACCGCATAGCCAGCGAGCTGCAGACCATTGATGTCTCCCACATCCGCACCACCGTGCATCCGGCTTGTCACGTCTACAAGATGGTACCCGAGGACGCTATCTATGATCCGGATGTGCTGGGTGGCAACCGGGTGGCGGTGACCACCTCGGTGCTGATGGCTCTAGGGGCGCAGGTGATCGACTACTCCACCTGGTATGACTGCTGCGGCTTTGGCTTTCGGCACATCATCAGTGAGCGCGAGTTCACCAGAAGCTTCACCATCGATCGCAAGATCAAGGTGGCGCAGGAGGAAGCGCGGGCCGACGTGATGGTGGGCCACGACACCGGCTGCATCACCACCATGGACAAGAACCAGTGGATCGGCAAGGCGCACGAGAAGAACTACTCGATGCCGATCATGGCCGACGTGCAGTTCGCAGCCCTTGCCTGCGGTGCCGATCCCTTCAAGATCGTGCAGCTGCAGTGGCACGCCTCGCCCTGCGAGGAACTGGTGGAGAAGATGGGCATCTCCTGGGATGATGCCAAGCACAAGTTCGAGCTGTACTTGAAGGAAGTCGAGGCCGGCAACATCGAATACCTCTACGACCCCGATCTGGCCCTGGTCGGCGGAAAAACACTGACTTTTGATTGACCACGCGTCTATTTCCAAAGGAGTTTTCCATGCCTCAAGCCTTCCCGATTCTGGAGCAGCAGGCACATCTCTTGGATGCCCGTGGTGTGGCCAAGCGTTTTCGCCACGCTGCCATTTTCGGCGCCCTGGACGCGCTGCAACCGGGCGAGACCATGCGTTTCGTGAATGATCACGACCCGCTGCCCTTGCTGGAGCAGATGCTGGCGCGCTACGCTGAAGGCATCCACTTTCACTATATCGAACGGCAACCGGGACGGATCGTGATCGATTTCACGAAACACTGAGCCTTACGGCTGTCCATGAATCCTGTCCTCCTGCGAGCTGGCCGCATGAGCATTTGTATCAAGCGCATCTATGAACCTGCCGGGCCCGAGGACGGTCGGCGCTATCTGGTGGAGCGCCTGTGGCCCCGAGGCGTGCGCAAGGACAGTGCCGCGCTGGATGCTTGGCTCAGGGATGCTGCGCCGAGTACCGGGCTGCGGCAGTGGTTCGCGCATGATCCCGATAAATGGGAGGCATTTCAGCAGCGTTACCGGGCGGAGCTGGACGCCAACCCCGCCGCCTGGCAACCCTTGCTGGAGCAGGCCGTCCAAGGTCCTGTGACCCTGATCTACAGTGCCCGCGATCCGGGGCTCAACAGTGCCCTGGTCCTGCGCGATTATCTGCGGACGCGGTCAGGACAGGCATGAGTGCCATCCTGATGCTGCTGTCCCTGTGGCTGCATGTGGCGTCCATCGTGGTCTGGCTTGGCGGCATGACCTTTTTCGTGCTGGTGCTGATGTCGGTGGCCCGTACCCAGGCCTACCGTGCCCTGGCCCCAGCGCTGATCGAACGCATCGGTTTGAGGTTCCGGACAGTGGCCTGGTTTGCACTCGGCGTCTTGGTGCTGAGCGGGATCTCCAATCTTTACCTATTGGGTGCAAGTCCTGCGGCGCTTCTCGATTCGAGGTTCTGGCAGTCGCCGCCCGGCCGGTTGCTGGAGGTGAAGTTGTCGCTGATATCGGTGATCCTGATCTTAAGTGTGGTACATGATTTTTACATCGGCCCGCGCAGTATGACTCTCACCCAGGCTGACAAGATAACTTCGCCCGAATCGGAACGCCTGCGTCGACAGGCCATGTTGATCGGTCGGGTGAATTTTCTGCTGGCGCTGATGGTGCTGGTCCTGGGCCTGATGCTCGGGCATGGCTTTTTTCCGTTCCAGGGCTGAACAGCTTTTGCGCCTCGCAGAAACACATGATGTTGGAGAATTACCATGACTGACCAGTCCCCGGTGCTGGATCCCGTTTTGATCCGCAAATACGACCGCGAGGGGCCGCGTTATACGTCCTACCCGACGGCTCCCCAGTTTCAGGCGGATTTTGATGCCGCGACCCTGGAGCAGATCATCGCCGCCACCAATGCGGAAAACCCCCGACGCCCGCTGTCGCTCTACGTGCATGTGCCCTTTTGCGATACGGTCTGCTTCTACTGCGCCTGCAACAAGGTGGTGACCAAGGATCACAGTCGCGCGGCGATCTACCTGCAGCATCTCGAGCGGGAAATCGCGCGCGTGGGCGGGCTGTTCGACCGTGCGCGTCCGGTCTCGCAACTGCACTGGGGCGGTGGCACGCCAACCTTCCTGAGCGATGCGGAGATCACCGCGCTCATGGGCATCTTAAGGCGGCATTTCACCTTGCTGGAGGGGGATCAGGGTGAGTACGGCATCGAGATCGATCCGCGCCGGCTTGGCGCCGGGACCCTGGCGCTGCTGCGCGATCAGGGCTTCAACCGGATCAGCCTCGGCGTGCAGGATCTCGATCCCGCGGTGCAGCGGGCCGTCAACCGCATGCAGAGCGAGGAATGCACCTTCGGCGTGCTGCATGAGGCGCGGCGCCTGGGCTTCAAGTCCCTGAGCCTGGATCTGATCTACGGGCTGCCCCAGCAGACGCCGGAAAGCTTCGCCCGCACCCTGGCGCGGGTCATCGCCGAACAGCCCGACCGCCTCTCGCTGTTCAACTATGCCCATCTGCCGGAACGCTTCAAACCGCAGCGGCGCATCCAGGCCGCCGACCTGCCGAGCGCAGAGGCCAAGCTGGCCATCCTCGGCCAGAGCATCGAAACGCTGAGCGCGGCGGGCTACGTCTATATCGGTATGGATCATTTCGCCCTGCCCGGTGACAGTCTGGTGCAGGCCCAGCGCGATGGCACCCTGCATCGTAATTTCCAGGGTTATTCCACCCACGGTGATTGCGATATCGTTGCCCTGGGCGTGAGCGCCATCTCGCGCATTGGCGACAGCTACAGCCAGAATGTCAGCGTCCTGGATGACTACCAGGCACGTATCGACGCCGGGCATTCGCCGCTGGCGCGCGGCATGACCCTGAGCGATGATGACCGCCTGCGACGGGCCGTCATCGATCAGCTCATCTGTCACTTCAGGCTGGATTTCGCCAGCATGGAAGCGCGCTTCGGGATCACGTTCCGGGACTACTTCGCCGCCGAGCTGCAAATGCTCGCCAGCATGGCCGACGACGGTCTGCTGCGCCTGCATGCATCCGGCATCGAGGTGTTGGCGCCCGGCCGGCTGCTGATCCGCAACGTCTGCATGGTCTTCGATGTCTACCTGCGCCAGGGCGCGCCGGTGCGTTTTTCCAGGGTGATCTGAAGAGAGCTCTGCTGGATTGATTCAAATCAAGTCCCTGGTGCGTGTCCAAGGGTATGATCAGCGGGACGGGAAGGAACCTGCATGGAGGTCGGGACAATGGAGCGCTTCGTGAGCGGCGCTCATGGCTGGTTGTTCGGCTGAATGCAGGGGCTTGCCAAGGAGTCAAATACACCATGCAACAGGATCGCAGCAGGCAGATGCACGAGGAAATCGGCATGGGCCTGGTTCAGGCGGTGGTGGATGATTTCTATGCCCGCATTCACCCGGGCCTCGCATCCATGTCCGAGTTTCATGCGGCCAAGGTCGCGCCCGACCCTGTGGAGCAGCCATGATCCAGCTACCCGAAACCGCCCCCGGTTTTGATGATCCCCTGGGCCTGCTGGCCGCCTGCCATGGCCGTATCCAGGCGCAATGCGAACTGCTCCTGCGTCTGCAGGCGCATCTCGGTCAGTTCGGCAGCGATATCCAGGCGAGCCAGGCCGCGCGCCGGATCCGGCAGTATTTCACCACCGCCGGGCGGCATCACCATGAGGATGAAGAGCAGGATTTCTTCCCCATGCTGGCCGCGTATGCCCGCACACAGCAGCGCACCGAGATACTGACCCTGATGGACGCCCTGAGGCAGGAACATGCGCGGCTAGACTTGCTCTGGGAGGCGCTGGTCCCGCAACTCGAACGCATTATTGCCGGCGATTACGTCGCACCCGATTGCCTGCCGGCGGTAGACTTCAGTCAGAGCAATCGGGATCACGTCCAGCAGGAAAACACACTGATCCTGCCTTTCGCCCACGAGGTCCTCTCCCCGGAGGACCTGCGCCAGCTCGGCAGTGCCATGGCTGCCCGTCGTTCAAATCCGCGCACCTGAAGTGGTGCTTAGGCCGCCAGAAGCTGTACGGCCTGCAAAACCGGCCCGCGCTGGCCAGTGAACAGCCGGTCGACCGCCGGATACAGCTCGTCTTCCTCGCGCTTGTCATGCTGTTCCAGGATGATGCTGACCGTATCCATCAGGGCGAGGGCTTCCTCGGCATCATGGCTGAGGATCGCCTCCAGGATCTCTTCAAAAAAGCTGCGCAGGTCCTGATGCCCCTTGCGCAGGATCTCGACCAGGGCAATGTCCTGCGCATCTGCACCTGCGGTCATGGCCGGAAACAGGTAGCTTTCCTCCACCGCCATGTGTTTCTCGATTTCGCGGCGAAAGTGCTGGAACTCCGGCTCCGCCAGCATCCAGTCGCCGCCCTTGATACTGGCACGTGCGGCATCGAACAGACGATCGAGCAGGTGATGATGCTCGGTGAAGATCTGGCTCAGGGTTTCCATGGCGAGCTCCTTTCAGTGATGTACCTGAGAGCCATTTTGCGGAAATCAGGCCTGGGCGCATTGATCCAGATCAAGGCAGGCGCAGATGCGCATCCCTATGCTGATGTCATGGAGGCCGCAATCGCCTCATTGAGCAGCCAGAGAGGAGTCCCGCCATGCAAGTCACGCTCTTGAAGTCCAAATGGTGCCCCACCTGCCCCGAAGCGGAGCGGGTCTGGGAAGAGGTCGCCCGCCAGCGGCCGATCGAATATCAGGCCCTGGATGTTGCGGACCGCGCGGGCCGCACGCTCATCAGCAATCTGCGCATCAAATCCGTGCCGGCGCTGCTGGTGGACGGCAAGCTCAAGTGGGTAGGGGTACACAGTCTGGGAGAGGCACTGAAGCTGGTGGACGAGGGCGCCTGAACCGACCTCCTTGCGCAGTGGTCCTGCGAGGACTATTTCTGAAGAAACTTTCTGGTGTGTCGTTAATCAATGGCAAGCCAGCCACTTCTTCAGGAATCTTATGAAACCCAGCATCCTGCGCAACATGCTCCTGTCCTTCCTGGGCTTTGGCCTCCTGATGGGCATGGTATTTCCCTTCTACGCCAATCTCTTCGTCGACTGGAAACCCGGCATGCTGCCCTTTTTCGTGGCGGGATGCCTGGTGGCCGGTCTGGTCATGGGTATTCTGAATTATTTCATCTTCAAGCGGGTGCTGCTGGCCAAACTGGAACGCATTTCCTCGGTTGCCAACGCCATCAGCAGGAATGATCTGCGCCACCACTGCAAGATCGAAAGCCATGATACCGTCGGCGTAATCGTGCAGAGCTTCAATCAGATGGCCGGCAATCTGCGCGACCTGATCGGCCAGGTGGCGGGGCTTGGGCAGTCGGTTGATGATGGCGCCGGTGCCATCCAGGGCGCGATGGGCCAGGTCAACCGCCAGTTGCAGACCCAGGAAAGCGGCGTTGGGCGGATGGTCGAGTCCATGCGCGAACTGTCCAGCACTGTCGCGGAGATTGCCCGGAATGCTGGCGAAGTGGCGGGTTCGGCCGGCAGGACGGCGGAGCTGGCCCAGACTGGCGGGCAGGTGGTGCAGGAAGCGGTGGGTGGCATGCAGCGCATCGACAAGGTGGTCAGCCAGGCCGCGCAGGCGGTTGGTGCGCTGGGCGAGAAATCCGACCAGATCGGCGCTATCGTCGCCGTCATCAATGACATTGCCGATCAGACCAATCTCTTGGCGCTCAATGCCGCCATCGAGGCGGCGCGGGCCGGCGAGCAGGGACGCGGCTTTGCCGTGGTCGCTGATGAAGTCAGAAAGCTCGCCGAAAAGACCGCCAAGGCCACCGGCGAGATCAATGGCATGATCCAGGGCATCCAGCTGGAAACCCGCCAGGCGGTGACTGCCATGCAAAGCGGGGTGCAGGAAGTGCAGACCGGGGTGAGCAAGGCCCATGCGGCGGGTCAATCGCTACGCGAAATCGTCGACAGCATCGACCGGGTCAGCCGCAGGATCCAGCAGATCGCTGCAGGCGCCGAAGCGCAATCGGCGGTGGTGGATGGCATGGAGCGCCAGGTGCAGGAAATCCGCGCCTTCACCCAGTCCACGGCCGCCGAGACCCGTCAGGCCGGACAGGTCAGCCAGCAGCTGGCCGGTAAGGCCTCGGATCTGCGCCAGATGCTGGGGCGCTTTCAGCTTAAATAGAGCGGGCTTGATCGGTCCATAAACATTCCTCCCTTGCCCCAGCAGGCTTCCTGGCCCAAACTCAGGATATTTCCGTTTTCGCTCGGGGAGTCTGCATGTCATCCAGCAACACGCAGTTTGATCTTCTTGTCATCGGCAGTGGTCCGGGCGGTTACCGGGCCGCCGTGCTGGCCGCCCTGCGCGGCCGGAAAGTCGCCATCATCGAGCGCCAGACCTGGGGCGGCACCTGTCTCAACCGCGGCTGCGTGCCCAAAAAAGACTGGCATCACAGCGCCAAGCTGATCAACAAAAGCAAGGGCTTCGCCAAGCGCGGCATCGTCGGCGGCGCGCTGCAGGGCGACATGAACGTCGCCTGGCAACACCAGCATGAAGTGGTCAAGACGGTGCGGGAGAGCTACGTCGATTACCTGCAGCGACTTGGCATAGAGCAGTTCACCGGCCACGGCCGCTTTCTTGATCCGCATACGGTCGCGGTGGAAAACGGCCGGGGACAGACGCAGATCAGCGCCAGCCACATCATCATCGCCACGGGCTCCTCGCCACGCATGCCGGCCGGCATCACGCCCGCATCCGGACGTATCCTGCACAGCGACATGCTGTTTGACGAGGCCGCACCGACTGGCAAGCGGGTCGTGGTGGTCGGTGGCGGCGTGATCGGCACCGAGTTCGCCTTCATCTTCCAGATGCTTGGCAAGGAAGTGACCTGGATCACCAACAGCAAGCCGCTTTCCAAAACCCTCTACACGCCGCAAGCCCTGGGCGCGCTCAACAAGGCGCTCAAGGCCGCCGGCGTCGAGCCGCGCAGCCGTTGCCGGCTCGAATCCGCCGAGGTCACGGACGAAGGCGTGCGCCTGGCCCTGCAAAACGGCGAGACGGTGGAGGCCGACTGGGTCCTCATCGCTGCCGGCCGCACCCCCTATACCGCAGAGTTGGGCCTTGAAAATACCGGGGTGAAGCGCGACGCCAAGGGCTTCGTCCAGGCCACCGATTATCTCCAGACCGCCGAGAAGCACATCTACGCCATTGGTGACGTGGTAGGGCCCTATCTCACCGCCAATCAGGCGCTTGCCGACGCCACCCTGGCGGTGAGCAACATCATCGACGGCAATACCAGAAAGCGGGATCCGCTCTGGGTGCCGGAGCTGGTGTACTCGGCCCTGGAACTGGGGCGTCTGGGCATGAACGACGACATGGCCGAGGATGAGGAGCTGGAGCCGGCGGTCGGCTTCGCCGCCTTCGAGACCTCTCCAAAGGCCATGGGGCAGGGCGATACCGAAGGCTTCGTGCGCATTCTCGCGGACATGGACAGCGGTCAGTTGCTGGGCGGAGAAGTGATTGGCGATGAGGCCGGTGAGATCATCCACCTGCTGGCGCTGGCGCCGGATCGCGACACGGCCCTGAAATGGATTGCCGAGGGCCGCTACAACCATCCGGCGCGCTCCGAGGAGATTCTCAACGCCACCGAGACCCTGGCCTCGCAGTGGGGACTGGGTGAGCAGATCTTTGGTTAAGACAGCCTTTTAAGCTAGCCGCGCCTGCAAAAAGGCGCTGATGTCTGCAATCTCCTCGCGGCTGACCTGGTGCTGCATCGGATAACGATGCCAGTCCACCGGGTAGCCGCGCTCGGTGAGCTGCTGGCGGGCGCGCTCGGCCTGGGTGATCGGGATCAGGGAATCATGCTCGCCATGGGCAAGAAAGATCGGCAGGCCGCGATTGGCAGAGGCCGCCTCGCGGTCCAGGCTGTCCGGAAAGGGCAGATAGGTCGATAGCGCAATCGTGCCGGCCAGCCGCTCGGGGTAGCGCAGGCTGGCATGCAGGGCGATCACGCCACCCTGGGAAAAGCCCGCGACAATGATCCGGGACGGCGCCACCCCGCGTTCGCGCTCCCGGTCAATCAGCCGGGAAACCGCCGCGACCGAGGTACGGATGCCGGTTTCATCCACCAGCATGCCAAGATCCGGGTGCGCGATGTCATACCAGGCCCGCATCACGTAGCCGCCATTGATGCTGACCGCCTGGCGTGGCGCATGCGGAAAAACAAAACGCAAGGCCGAAGGCAGCTTCAGCTCCGGCACGAAAGGCTCGAAGTCATGCCCGCTGGCACCCAGCCCATGCAGCCAGATCACGCTGGCATCCGGTTGTGGCCCTGTTTCCAGTTCCACCGTTTCCAGGGCGACTATATCCATTCCACTCTCCTCGTGATCAGTCCTGGGGACTCTGGGCATGTTGCGCCAGCCAGTCCATATCAAGCTCCCAGTGTACCTGTTCGATGCCCGGCTGCGCCTCGACCGTCAGTCGCGTCAGCTTTTGCATCTGCGAGATTTCCTGCTGGGCGGCCTGATAGGCCGGGCTGTCGAAGGCGGCCTGACGCAGTTCCGGGTGGATCGCCCAGATCACCCGGAAGGCCGGCATCGCCGGGCTGCGTGGGGTGCTGACCACCGCCACCGGGCCTTCGACGCGCAGTACCCGAAAGGGGTAGGGATAATCGCGCAGGGCCGGAATTGATTCCAGGGCAGAGTTCAGCGCCGCCACCCGCGGATCCGGGCGCAGCAGCCAGCCTGTCAGCAGCATTGATGCCGCCAGTGCCAGTATCAGCCAGACCTTGCGTGATCCCAGCCAAGCTCCGGAAACCTTGCCCCGCATGCTCAAGCTTCACCCTGATTGCGCATGTGATCGGCCAGTCGCGCGAAGGCACCATATAATTCCTGACGCAGCGCCTCATCGTCGACCGTCTCACGCAGTGCCAGATCCATGCACATCAGCCACTGATCCCGTTCCGCCTCGCCAATGGCAAAGGGAAAATGACGCATGCGCAGGCGCGGATGGCCAAACTGCTGCACATAATGCTGCGGCCCGCCCAGCCAGCCGCTCAGGAACATGTAGAGCTTGTCCGCCGAGCCACCCAGGTCCACGGGGTGCAGCTTGCGCACGCCGTATGCCTCCGGCAGTTCGTCCATGTGGGCATAAAAGCGCTCGACCAGTTTGCGCACGGCTGGCTCGCCGCCAATTCTTTCATAAGGGGTGCTTGGTGTTTCTGCCTGCATTCCGTTTCTCCAGATGCCCTTGGGCATTACTCGGTCCTGCTCATGACATGGGGGCCTTCCGGTTTGCTGTCAAGCCTTGCATCGTATCCTGTGGATAATTTTGTTTGTAAGTTGAAAAAGGCCATCCTCAGGCATGTCAGGCCAGAGAAAAGGCAACTGGAATGACGGACTTCAAATATCAGGAAATACTTCATTTCCAGCATTTCCGGGATCAGGACAAGGCTGGAAAAAACTGTTTTCGTCGTCGCAATCCGTGCAATGCCTGGCTGTGTAAAACTCCGTGGAATTCCTGTCTGCCGGCAGGGTCTGGCGGGTGATCGGCTATTCCTTGCGAAATGCCAGGTCGAACACGGCATGCCCAAGCCTTGTTCCACGGCGCTCGAATTTCGTCGGAATGCGGTTTTCAGGGCGTGGCGCGAAATTCCCCTTGCCAGCCAGGTTGCGCAGGCCGGGTAGCGTTTCGAGTACCTCCATCATCTGCTCGGCATAGTCGGCCCAGTCAGTGGCCAGTTGCAATTCACCACCGGGCCTGAGCCGATCGCGCAGGATTTCGGCAAATGCAGCCTGTATCAGTCTGCGTTTGTGATGCTTCTTTTTATGCCAGGGATCAGGGAACTGAATGTAAATGGCGTCCAGCGACTCTGCCACTATGCGGTCCCGCAGGAATTCCTGGGCATCGCTGCTTTCGACCCGGACATGGTCGCAATGCTGTGCCGCAAGGGCCTGCAGCAATTTGCCGATGCCGGGCCGATACACTTCCAGACCAATGAAATTCCAGTCTGGACGCGCCAGAGCCAGGCTCGCCAGATGCTCGCCGTTGCCAAAACCGATCTCCAGGCCCACCGGAGCACTGCGGCCGAACAGGGTGAGCATATCCAGTTGTCGTGGCTGCGCGGGAATGCCGTAGCGCGGCAGCAACTGTTCCAGGGCTTGCATCTGGGCAGGCGTGATGCGGCCTTCACGGCGGACGAAACTGCGAATCTGGCGTTGCGGTGGCAGGGAATCGGTCATGTCGGGTCTTTTCAGGGTGGTCCTGAGGCGAAGGGCCAGGGAGATCAGCGGCTGTATCATAGCGGCCTGGGAAACAGGGTCAAGGCAGTCTCAGCCCTGTTCGCAATCCCTGTCGGCGCGCAACTTGTAAAAACGGCGGAATATCCTAGATTGAAGGTAACGCGCCTGATCAGGGTACCGGGGCCGGTGCGCGTGCCGGCCCTTGATGATCCCTGTCAGGTTTTTGCCCGGCATTTGAGCCGGCATTGAACTCTTCCGCCAGCATGGACCAGAACGCACCCGCATGAATGCATTTCCAGACAAGAAGAAAAAGTCCCCGCCAGGACGGAATGGGCAGAGCGCGGTGCCGGTCGGGCAGGTACAGCAGGAAAATCCGGCCCTGCTCGCGTCCCTGAACGAGGTCGAATGGCTGCGGTCCCAGAACCAGTCGCTCAAGCGCATTCTGGCACAGCTTCATGGTCTGCTCGACGCCTTCCCCGATCCGGTGTTCATGAAGGACGAACGCAACGCCTGGATATACGCCAATCCGGCCATCCTCGAATTGTTTCGGTTGCCCGCCGATGCCTATCAGGGAAAAACCGACGGGGAACTGCTGCCTGCCAGGGATGCTGCCAAATGCATCGCCAGCGATCTGAAAACCATCCAGTCGCGCCACCTGAGTCTCAGCGAGGAAATCTTCCCCGGCGTGGATGGCGAGGTGCGTTATTTCGAAGTCTATAAGATGCCCCTGTTCGACCGGAGCAATGGCGAGTATCAGGGATTGATCGGCATCGGACGCGACGTCACCGCGCGCAAGCAGGCCCAGCATGAACTTGAGCACAGTCTGGCGCGCAACCGGCGTCTTGCCGAACACGATGAGCTGACCGGTCTCTATAACCGCCGTCAGTTCCGCCAGTTGCTGGAAAAGCGTCTGGCGGAGGCGGCAACAGGCCATGCCATGCTGCTCGTCGATATCGACAATTTCCGGTTCGTCAACGACACCTTTGGCCATGAGCGCGGTGACGCTTATATTTTGAGTCTGTCCTCGCTGCTCTTTGCCAACATGGGCCCGGGCGAGCTACTGGCGCGATCGGGTGGTGACGAGTTTTCACTTTTGATTCCCTTCACGAGTATCGAGGAGGTGAGCAGCCGGGCCCAGACCCTGTTGTCACTCTTCAGCCGCCAGGGCGAGGCCCTGGAAAGTGACGGCTTCTCGCCACCCACGGTCTCCATCGGCATCAGCCTGTCCGATAATGCCGGCAGTGCCGGTGAATTGCTCATGCAGGCGGATCTTGCCATGCACCAGGCGAAATCTGCCGGACGCAATACGGTATGTTTCTACGAACCGGCACAGCGCGATGATGTCTCGCGACGCCTGGGGCTTTATGGCCGCATCAAATCCCTGCTGCGTCAGCCCGACAGCCTCACGCTCCACTTCCAGCCCATCGTTGATCTGCAAAGCGGGGCCTGGCTGAAGGCCGAGGCCCTGTTGCGCCTGTGCCGGCCTGGGCAGGAAGATCTCTCGCCCTATGAGCTGGTCACCACCGCCGAGCAGTTTGGCTTGATGGGCGAACTCAGCCGGCGCGTGATCGACATGGCCTTTTCACAGAAGGCTGCCTGGGCTGGCTCCGGCATCCCCGGCATCACGCTGAGCATCAACCTGTCCGGCCAGAATTTCGACGATCTGAAATTGCTCGAATACATCTTCGAACGGGCCCACCACTATCGCATCGTGCCGGATGAAATCATCTTCGAGGTCACCGAAAGTCAGGCCATGCGCAATCTGGCCAAGTCCGCGCACTTCATTGCCACGCTGCAGGAGGTCGGCTTTCAATTCGCGCTCGATGATTTCGGTGTCGATTTCGCCTCCTTCAATTATCTCAAACGCCTGCCGGTCAATATCATCAAGATCGACGGCAGCTTCATCCGTGACATCGACAGCTGTCCGCGCGACCAGGCCCTGACCCGCGCCATCTGCGAAATTGCCCGGGCCTTTGGCATGCAAACGGTGGCCGAGCAGATCGAGAATGCCGAGACCCTGGCCCGTTTGCGAGAGATCGGCGTGTCCTATGGCCAGGGTTGGTATTTCGCCAGGGCCATGCCGGCTGAAATCTTTGCGGCGCAATGGGGCGTACAGTCCGCCTGCCCTCAGCCCTGAGCAGCGCCTTCACTTTATGCGCCTGGGCAGGTGCATTGCTCTCGACCCGTTATCACCCTAAAATCAGCGGTTTTCGATGATCCGCCCGGCACCATACCGGGCGCGCTGGAGTGATGATGGAAAAGATCCTCGTGGGCGTGGTAATGGGCAGTCAGAGCGACTGGGAGGTGATGCAGCATGCCGCCCATGCCCTGACTGCATTGGGCGTGCCCTTCGAAGCGCGTGTGGTCTCTGCCCATCGCACGCCCGATCTGCTGTTTGACTACGCCGCCAGCGCGGCGGGGCGCGGCCTGCGCTGCATCATTGCCGGCGCCGGTGGTGCGGCGCACCTGCCGGGCATGCTCGCGGCCAAGACCACCGTGCCCGTGCTCGGGGTGCCGGTACCCTCGAAGTATCTCAAGGGCATGGATTCATTGCTTTCCATCGTGCAGATGCCCAAGGGCATTCCCGTGGCCACCTTTGCCATCGGCGAGGCCGGTGCGGCCAATGCCGGTCTGTTTGCCGCCGCCATGCTGGCCTGCGCGGATGCGGTGCTGGCACAGCGGCTGGCTGACTTTCGCGCCCAGCAGACCGAGTCCGTGCTCGCCAAGCAATTGCCGGATATCGCGTGATCCTCCCCGAAGCGACCCTGGGCGTGCTCGGCGGTGGCCAACTCGGGCGCATGTTCACCATGGCCGCGCGCACCCTGGGCTATCGTGTCGTCGTGCTCGACCCCGACCCGCATAGTCCCGCCGGCAGCGTGGCCGACGAGCAGATCATTGCCCCTTATGCCGATGAAGCGGCACTGACGGTCCTGGCCGGGCGCTGTGCCGCAGTGACCACCGAGTTCGAGAACGTGCCTGCGGCCAGTCTGGATTTCCTGGCGGATCGCTGCCTCGTGCGACCAGGGGCCGCCGCGTTGCGCGTGGCCCAGGATCGGATCCAGGAAAAGACCTGGCTACGCGGGCAGGGCTTTGCCACCGCGCCTTTCGCCGTGGTCCGCAATCGCCGGGATCTCGAGGATGGCTTTGCCGGCATCGGCGGGCCAGCGCTCCTGAAGGTCAGCCGCTTTGGCTATGACGGCAAGGGCCAGGCACGGGTGGACAGCCTTGAGGAGGTACGCACCGCTTTCAGGGCGATGGGCGAAGAGGCCTGTGTGCTGGAAGGCTTCCTGCCGCTGGATCGCGAGCTCTCCGTGGTGCTGGCGCGCGGCTGTGATGGCGAAATCGCCAGTTTTCCGGTTGCCGAGAACCAGCACGAAAACGGCATTCTCGATCTGAGCATCGTACCTGCGCGAGTCGGCCATGCCACCGCGCAACTTGCCAGGGACATGGCCGAAAGCATCGCCCGGAAGCTCGACTACATCGGCGTGCTGGCGGTCGAATTCTTCCTGCTCAGCGATGGCAGTCTGCGCATCAACGAGATTGCGCCGCGCCCGCACAACAGCGGTCATTACACCCTGGATGCCTGCCTGACCGACCAGTTCGAGCAGCAGGTGCGCGCACTGTGCGGCCTGCCGCTGGGCGATACCCGTCTGCTCTCGCCGGTGGTCATGCTCAACCTGCTGGGCGATGTCTGGTGCGGCGAGCGGGCCCGCTGGGAAGCTGTCTTCCGCGAACCGGCAGCCAAGCTGCATCTCTACGGCAAGCGGGAAGCGCGCGCGGGACGCAAGATGGGACATGTCAACGTGCTGGCGGAAGACGTGGATGACGCCCTCTCCCGGGCCGAGGCCCTGCGCCGCAATCTGGCCTGCCCCGATCCCTGAGAGGCCCATCAGCCAGCGGCGCGACTGCTCAGGACAGCAGCTTCGATGCCTCCGCCAGCATGAAATCCTTGAAGCTCTGTGCCACCACGGACAGGCGCTTGTCCTCCCGGTGTACCAGATACCACTGCCGCTGAATCGGCAGCGTCTTGATATCCAGGACTACCAGTCTCCCAAGTTCCAGCTCCTGTTTGATGGTGTGCGTGGATACGATGGCCAGGCCCAGGCTTGCCTGCACGGCCTGCTTGATGGCTTCCAGGCTGCTCATCACCATGGCCGTGCGCAGTTGCACGCCACGCCTTGAAAAGAATTTCTCGGCGGCGCTACGGGTACCGGAGCCAGGCTCGCGCAACACGAACACTTCATCGGCCAGCCGGACCGGGTCGATGTTCTTCTGACGGGCCAGTGGATGATCCGGCGGTGCGATGACCACCAGCGGATTATAAAGGAAGGCATCCGCCACCATGTTCAGCTCCTCCGGGGGCTGGCCCATGATCGCCATATCGATTTCATTGTTTTCCAGTTGCTGCAGCAAGGTTTCCCGATTCGCCACGTCCATGCTCACGCCGATGCCGGGATAACGCTTGTGGAATGCCCCGAGCAGGGTGGGGGCGAAGTAGATGGCAGTGGTCGCCACCGAAATGTTGAGCCGTCCGCGCTGAATGCCCTTCATTTCCTCCAGCACCTCCCTGGCTTCGTCGAGCTGTTGGGAGATGTTGCGAGCATAGCGATGCAGTTCGCTTCCGGCATCGGTCAGAAAGATGCGCTTGCCGATCTGCTCGAAAAGCGGCAGGCCCACCACTTCTTCCAGTTGCTTGATCTGCATTGATACAGCGGGCTGGGTCAGGTAAAGTTCGGAGGCCGCACGGGTATAGCTCAGGTGACGGGCCACGGCTTCGAAGACTTTGAGTTGCCGGAAAGTGACGTTCATCACTGCAATCCCTGTGTGTCGTATCTTAAGGTAATGCTTATGGTAACAATCATAACATCTGATTGTTGCTTATGGTTCTGTTTCGCTATATTCATCCGCAACCCTAGTTAGCGCCCCCGGGCGCCGGCCCGGGGCGGGAGCGAACCGGTTATATCGTCCGTATTGATTCTAGTATTTAACGGAGGCCATCAAATGGCAGTCAAGACTTACAACGCTGGTGTGAAGGAATATCGCCAGACGTACTGGATGCCCGAATACACGCCGCTGGACACCGATCTGCTGGCGTGCTTCAAGATCACCCCGCAGCCGGGCGTGGACCGCGAAGAAGCCGCCGCCGCCGTGGCCGCTGAATCCTCCACCGGCACCTGGACCACGGTTTGGACCGATCTGCTGACAGATATGGACTACTACAAGGGTCGCGCGTACCGCATCGAGGACGTGCCTGGCGACGACACCGCTTTCTATGCCTTCATTGCCTATCCGATCGACCTCTTTGAAGAAGGTTCCGTGGTGAACGTGTTCACCTCGCTGGTGGGCAACGTGTTCGGCTTCAAGGCTGTTCGCGCCCTGCGCCTGGAGGACGTGCGCTTCCCGATCGCCTACGTCAAGACCTGTGGTGGCCCGCCCAATGGCATCCAGGTGGAACGCGACAAGCTGAACAAGTACGGCCGCCCGATGCTCGGCTGCACCATCAAGCCCAAGCTCGGTCTGTCCGCCAAGAACTACGGCCGCGCCGTGTATGAGTGCCTGCGCGGCGGTCTGGACTTCACCAAGGACGACGAAAACGTCAACTCCCAGCCCTTCATGCGCTGGCGTGACCGCTTCCTGTTCGTGGCTGACGCCATCCACAATGCCGAAGCCGAGACTGGCGAGCGCAAGGGCCACTATCTGAACGTGACCGCGCCGACCCCGGAAGAGATGTACAAGCGTGCCGAGTTCGCCAAGGAACTCGATATGCCCATCATCATGCATGACTTCCTGACCGGCGGCTTCTGCGCCAACACGGGTCTGGCCAACTGGTGCCGCGACAACGGCCTGCTGCTGCACATTCACCGCGCCATGCACGCCGTGATCGACCGTAACCCGCACCACGGTATCCATTTCCGCGTGCTGACCAAGGCCCTGCGTCTGTCCGGCGGCGATCACCTGCACTCCGGCACCGTGGTTGGCAAGCTCGAAGGCGACCGCGAGGCCACCCTGGGCTGGATCGATCTCATGCGCGAATCCTTCATCCCCGAAGACCGCAGCCGTGGCATCTTCTTCGACCAGGACTGGGGCTCCATGCCTGGCGTCTTCCCGGTCGCTTCCGGCGGTATCCACGTATGGCACATGCCGGCCCTCGTGAGCATCTTCGGTGACGACTCCGTGCTGCAGTTCGGTGGCGGCACCCTGGGCCATCCCTGGGGCAATGCGGCCGGCGCCGCGGCCAACCGCGTGGCGCTGGAAGCCTGCGTCGAGGCCCGCAACGAAGGTCGCCAGGTCGAGCGCGAAGGCAAGGAGATCCTGACCGAGGCCGCCAAGCACAGCCCCGAGCTCAAGATCGCCATGGAAACCTGGAAAGAGATCAAGTTCGAGTTCGACACCGTCGACAAGCTCGACGTGCAGAACCGTTGATCCATCATACAAAGTTAAAGGAATCGAATCATGGCTGATGTCCAGGATTACAAGCAGGAAACCAGGTACGAAACGTTCTCCTATCTGCCCACGCTGTCTTCCGACGCCGTGCGCAAGCAGATCCAGTTCATGGTAAACCAGGGCTGGAATCCGGCGGTCGAGCATGTAGAGCCGTCGCGGTCCTTCAATCACTTCTGGTACATGTGGAAACTCCCGATGTTTGGTGAGCAGAACGTGGATCGTATCCTGGCCGAACTCGAGGCCTGCCGCCGGGAATACCCCAATCACCTCATCCGGTTGATTGGCTATGATAATTATTCCCAGAGCCAGGGCCTGTCATTCGTCGTGTATCGCGGCGGCAGGTAGTAAAAATCACACCGGGGCTTCGGCTCCGGTGTCCAAATGCAAGCATGAGGGAAAACCATGCCTGAACAGACTGCATTGAGTGGCCGGGAGTTGTCCCGGACTCGACGTGCCATGCTGGCCCAGAGTGGCAAGAGCGGGGCGGCAAAGGCCGTTGCCCGTCCGACCCGAGCGGCAGCGCCGAAGCCCGTCGAGAGTTCTGCTTCGTCTAGATCGGTGCAAAGTCCCGCTCCGGTAAGTCGGGAAACGGCACAGACTGCATTGAGTGGCCGGGAGTTGTCCCGGACTCGACGTGCCATGCTGGCCCAGAGTGGCAAGAGCGGGGCGGCAAAGGCCGTTGCCCGTCCGCAAGCGCCCAGGCCGGTTGAAAGCCGGGCGGTGCCAGCCCCTGTGGAAGCACAGCCTTCCAGGAACGCTTCTCCGGCAGCAGCGGCGCCAAAGGTCGATACAGCGCTGGATTCCCTGTGCGAAATCGTTGAGCAAGATCCATCGGCGCTCGGCGACAACAGTAATGAAGTACGCAGGATCTGTCGTGACCGGCGTCGCGCCCTGGCGACTCAAGGCAAGAGCGCCTTGCCCGCCAGGCCAGGCACGCAGGCGCGGCAACCTGATGGTCGGAGCGCATCTGCCAACCGCATGGATGCAAATGGCAGTGGAAGATTGACCGCCAAGGAGCGGCGCGCCGAAATGAGCCGCATTGGTCGTGGCAGTGCCCCGCCAGCGCGTCCCGTAAGGGAACGGCCGAAAGGTGCCGCGCCAGTGAAGGTGGAAGTCGGTACCACCCTTTCCGGCATGGCTGTGACCGGCACCATGGTGGAGCGCAACCCGCAGATTACGGGCGGCGAATCCGGGACCTGCAGGAACATCACGGGCACGGAGTACATTGGCGCGGAACAGTTCGATACGTTCTGCGGCACGCGCCCGGAACCTGCCAGCCCCAGAGTGGCCGTGACCACGACAGGCTTCGGCAACCGCGTCACCACCAACGCGCCTGTCGGGCGTTCCAACCGGATGACCGGTGACGAGGCGGGTAGCTGCAGGTCGGTCACCGGTGTCGAGTACCTGGGGGACGAGCACTTTGCGACCTTCTGCGAAAGCAAGGGCCTGACGAGTCGCCCGGAAAAGGTGGTCATGGGCATGACCGCTCGCAAGGGGCTTCCGGTATCCGGCAGCGATGAGGCACGCCCTGCGCGGATCACCGGCTTTGAGCACGGCGCCACACAGAACGTCACCGGATCACAGTATGCGGATGCTGGTGTGTCTCGCATGACCATCAATGGCCCGGCCAAGGTGGCGCTGACGCATACCCTGGCAGGCCGCCCGGTTTCAGGCACGGTCGTGGGGGCCTCGGTCAAGGTGACGGGCGAGGAGGCGGGTTTGTGCCGGAATGTCTCAGGCACCGAATACCTCTCGACCGAGCAGTTCCAGTCGATTTGCAATACCAGGGCCGAGCCTGCGCCAGCCAAGGTTGGCGTTGACAAAAGTCTGGGTGGGCAGCGCATCACGGGCAACCTGGTGGACGCTTCCGAGAAGGTGACCGGTAACGAGCCTGGGACAAACGAGCGCGTAACTGGCGCCCAGTACGGTTCCCCGGCAATGCGCCGCAACAGTGTCGAGAAGGTTGCGGAAATGCGCACCCTGGCAGGTCGCGCAATGACAGGCACCATGGTGGGCCGAGACCCAAAATTGACCGGTGACGAGCACGGAGGGTGCCAGCCCGTCACCGGTACCGAGTACTACGGTCGTGAATCCTTCGACGCGTATTGCTCAGGCACCCCGGCACCCGCCGCCGCCAAGGTGGGATTGAGCCAGACCGGTCGCGGTCTGGTCATGTCCGGCACGATGCTGGAGCGATCCGAGCATGTGACCGGAAACGAACCGGGCAGCAGTCTACCCATCAGTGGAACGCCATACGCCGGTCAGCCTCTGGCAGCCAGTGGTGCTGGAGACTACGCGGCAATGCCGGCGGCCACCATGGCTGGGAGCCGCATGCCACCCCGGCGCTCGCGGTTTCTGGCACCGGCTGACATGCCCATGCCACAGATGCCTGAACCTGTGGTGGTAGAGGAGCGCAGGCCTGCTGGCTTCAGTATCAACTCGCCGGCACGTTATGCCCAGGAGGCGCGAAAACGGGTGACTGGTAGCTTTCATGGTGGAAGCAGCACCATTACCGGTCCTTCAGCCATGGCGGATGGCCTGGTTTCCGGTACTCCGGAGTTCCGCTACCGTGATGACATGGGTGCTCAGCGTGCAGTCCAGCCCGCTCCGGTCCTTGTCCAGCCCGCTGTGGCCCCGGCTCAGATGGTAGCCGCTGCGGCAGAGGTCCCCCCGCCATCCCGGATAACGGGTGACGGTCGCGAGGCGGGAACCCGGATAACGGGTGACGACTGGACCCGCAGCGGTCGGGTGACAGGCACGGAGGGACGTTGGGCCCAAAGCCGGAATCCCACTCTGCGAGGCGAGGTGCGCAACATGATCCCGTTTGCCCGTGCAAACAAGGAAGTGGAGCGCGTAGAGGTGCCACCAGCCAAGGTTACGGGCGCAAGCGGCAATAGCGCCAAGGGAGCGATGATCACCGTTTCTGGCGGGGCCAGGGGCTAATCTGAGGGAGAGCTTGATATGAACACCCGCAATGCCTATGCCCTGCGCGCCCGTAGCGCTCCCTCCGGGGGGCGCCGTCGGGGCAACTCGCCCGAACCGCGCGGCGATCAGGCAGCGGCACCGCAGTCAAGGGCGAAGGCGAGCTTGCCTGGTCAGATGGCAGCAATATCGCACAGCACAGGGACGTCCAGCCGGGTTGTTCGCTTCGGACGCCATGCACTGGTCGATCAGGCAACCAATGCGCGTCTGGCTCTCTGCGAGAAGACAGTGAAGGGCCGCTTCGATGGTATCGTACCGACCTTGAAGGAGATCTCCGCCCTGCAGCACGAGCCGGATTTCCCGGCGCGTGCCCAGGCAGTGGCCTTGCAGCAGCTGGGCCATGAGTTGCCGGCAGAAATCCTGGAGAAGGCCTGGGTATCGGGGCTCGATCTGAAGGCGCTGTTTGTTTACAGCAAATTCCAGGCGCTCAAGCTTTCGGCGGTGCAGTTCTCCGAGGATCTGAAAAGGCAGGCTGAATCAGCGCAGGATGCCCAGAACTTCTTTCTGGACTGTGGTTTCCATGCCGTGGATATCAGTGCCTGCTCCGATGGGCGGCTGAAGGGTCTGATGCGCTACATCCTGCGTCTGCCCGTCACCTCATTGACCAGGCGTACGGCATACGCTGGCACCCTGTTCGATGTGGAAAGTGATGTGCAGCACTGGGTGGCAACGGAATTGAGCCGTTTCCGTGAGGGCGTGCCAAGCACCTCGGACTCCGGCACCCGGTACCTGAAAGTGGCGGTATATCACACCAGTTCCTCGCAGCCCTGCAAGCAGGGGTGTGCGGCACACGGCAGCAATGAGCATCAGGCCCTTGAGGCTGCCTTGGAGCGTCTCTACCAGTTCCGCCAGGCCATCGAGAATGCCTTTTGTTGCGGGGCCAGTACCGACCTGCTGCTGATCGGGGTGGATACGGATACGGACGCCATCAAGGTCCATGTGCCTGACGCCAAGGGGGATCTGTCGGCATATCGCTTCGTCGACAATGCCCAGGTTTATGCCGACACCCTGGATCTGAGCGCAGACCGGGCGCGCCTGGCAGTATACGACGCCGTGCGTCAGGCCAGTCAGGCCAGTGGCTGGGGGGTTGGACAGGGCGAACCTCATGAAGGTATGCGGCGCCTGATCACGAATCTGCTCATCAACAATCTGTCGCAGATTGAATATGTGGGAGAGCTGTATGGTGGCCGTTATCCCGACATTGGTCATGCCGAGCGCTATGTCATCGTGGGTGACGGCATTGAAGAAGTACAGATGCGCAACATCTCCTACTATGCCCATTTGAATACGGTCGAGGAAGGGGCGGCGGATCTGGATGTCGGCATCAAGATCTTCAAGGGGCTGAATGTAAGCCGCGGCTTGCCCATTCCGGTGGCCATCCACTATCGCTATGACCTGCGCGTGCCTGGTTCTCGCGATCGCGCGGTTGCCAAGGCGCAAAGGGTGCAGTCTGCCATCATGGCGCGCTATCCCGAGCTTTGTGCGACAGGTATGCTGGCTTGCCATCTCTCTGTGCAGGATCTGCCCTTGGGCAGTCCGGTAGAGAATGTGGAAGGAGATTGTTGATGAAGATCATGCAGGTTGAAAAAACGCTGGTCTCCACCAACCGGATCGCCGAACTCGGGCACCGTCCCCTGCTGGTGGTGCGGGAAAAGGCCGGCGGTGGGCGCCAGGTGGCGGTGGACGCCATCGGTTGCATCCCCGGCGACTGGGTGATCTGTGTCGGTTCGTCCGCGGCGCGCGAGGCTGCTGGCAGCAAGGAATATCCATCCGATCTGACCATCGTCGGCATCATCGACCACTGGAAGGCCGAGTAGAGGACGTCATGGAAATCATGCGGGTATGTTCCGAATTGGTGGCGACCCGGCGAGTGGCCGGCCTGAAGAAAATGTCCCTGCGCGTCCTTGCGGACGAGCAGGGCAAACTGAGCGTTGCCTGTGACCCGGTTGGTGTGCCGCCGGGTAAGTGGGTCTTCACCGTGAGCGGCTCGGCCGCACGGTACGCGGCTGGTGATGTCACGGTTCTGACCGACCTGACGATTGCCGGAATTATCGATCAATGGGATCCGCAGGGTTAACCTGCTTTTTGGTGCATTTTAAAGGAGCAATAAATGGCTGAAAGAAATGGTATTGCGCTGGGCATGATCGAGACCCGTGGTCTGGTGCCCGCTATCGAAGCGGCTGATGCCATGACCAAGGCAGCGGAAGTGCGTCTGATTGGTCGTCAGTTCGTCGGCGGTGGTTACGTCACCGTGCTGGTACGTGGCGAAACCGGTGCCGTGAATGCCGCGGTTCGCGCTGGCGCTGATGCCTGCGAACGCGTTGGCGACGGCCTGGTTGCTGCGCACATCATTGCCCGCGTCCACTCTGAAGTAGAGAACATCCTGCCCAGGGCTGCGGAAGTCTAAGGCGGATTGCCCGGGATCCGCCAAGGATCCCTTGAATCATATTTCAAGGAGCAAGAAATGGCTGAATATACTGGTATTGCGCTGGGCATGATCGAGACCCGTGGTCTGGTGCCCGCTATCGAAGCGGCTGATGCCATGACCAAGGCAGCGGAAGTGCGTCTGATTGGTCGTCAGTTCGTCGGCGGTGGTTACGTCACCGTGCTGGTACGTGGCGAAACCGGTGCCGTGAATGCCGCGGTTCGCGCTGGCGCTGATGCCTGCGAACGCGTTGGCGACGGCCTGGTTGCTGCGCACATCATTGCCCGCGTCCACTCTGAAGTAGAGAACATCCTGCCCAGGGCTCCCCAGATCGGGGGCGGACGTGACGGCGAGATCATCGCGCAGAATGGTTGAGTCTAGCCTTCATGCTGGCTAATCCACGTGTGATCGGCTATCTGACGCAGGCGCTGCACCACGAGATGAGCGCGGTGCAGCACTACCTGACCCAGTCAAGCCTCTGTGAGCTGTGGGGCATGTCGGCAGAGGCCGCGAGTTTCCGTAACGAAGCAAATGAAGAACTGGTCCATGCGAACCGGCTGATACAACGCATGCTGATACTCGGTGTTGCACCCAACGCCACCCAGCTTGCGCCTGTCCGGCCGGGTCGTACTCTGGCGGAAATGCTGGTACTGGACCGGCAACTCGAACTGGACGCGGTACGCCTCTACCATGATGCGGCTGCATATTGCGCCCGCTTTGGCGATGGGGAATCCGCGCATCTGTTCGAAGCACTGATGCATGATGAGGAATCTCATCTGGGCGAGCTGGACAGCATGTTGGCTGCCCTTTCTTGACACGGAGCAAAGCCATGCTTATTGAACAGGCATCCGCCGCTGGCTGGCAGGTACAAAAGCGCCCGGCGCAGATGACCCGTCGACTGGATTTCTCCTCTTATAGTGAAACCCGGGTGTTTCTCGACCAACTCGCCGAGTTGTCCGAGCGCACGGGTTATTTTCCCAATCTGAATTTCGGCAAGACGCATGTGAACGTCAGCATTGCTGCGCGTGGCGACTCACTGGACCAGGAAGAGCTTGATTTTGCCTCTCAGGTCGATGCCCTTGCTGGGCAGCCACAGGGGCAGTCCTAAACCGTGTCCGGTCGGCTGATCGCCCTCGCCAACCTGAAAGGCGGCTGCGGCAAATCCACGCTCGCCCTGAATCTTGCAGCCGGATTGACCCGGCGGGGCAAGGTCGCACTCGTCGATGCCGATCCCCAGGGAGCCCTGCAGCACTGGTCGGACTGGTCGCCCATGGAAGGCGATTCGCAAATCAGTGTCTTTTCTGGAGACCCGCTGGAAAAGCTGGCGCAGGCCGCAAAAACTCACGCGTATGTCGTGGTCGACTGCCCGCCATCTCTGGATATGAATCTCACGGGCGAACTGCTGGAGAAGGTCGATACGGTGCTGATTCCGGTACTGCCTTCACCCCTTGATCTGTGGGCCAGCGCGGGTACGGTGGAATCTGTGCGCAAGGCGCGGGAAGTGAATCCCGGATTGCGCCCCTGGCTGGTGCTGAATCAGGTCGAGCCGGGCAGTGCCCTGTCCCGTGCGATGTCGCAGGCTCTGGCCAATCTCGATCTGCCCGTGCTACGCGAAGGTGTGCGCCGGCGAGCGGCATATCGCCTGGCCATGCTGGAAGGCAAGAGCGTTTACCAACTGAATGCCCGTGGCCGTGATGCGGTGCGGGAAATCGAATGGATTCTGGAAGAGGTGTTGCGCCCATGAAGAACCTGGAAGACAAGCTGGCCGCCAGTATCAAGCCTGCACGGCCGAAATCCTCCCCGAAGGCGAAATCTTCTGATGCTGAGGTTTCCAAGGCTGCCGGCGAGCACCAGAGTACGGCCAGCAAGCCAGCGGAACAGCAGCCTGCGGCAGAACGTCCGGCATCTCGGCAACAGTCCAAGGAAAAGCCAGCTGCCGCTACGCCTGATCTGAATGGCCAGACCCAGCCACTGCACCCAAAGCGCGTCTGGCCGGACTGAGGGCATTGCTCGGAGTAAGTCTATGTCGATTCAACTGGCCGAATACCAAGATCTCCTCGACGAACTGGGTGATCAAGCCGGCGATGTGCTCAAGGCCTCCTGGAATGAGGCTGCCCGGGTATTCAGCCCACGGGGACTGGATGCCTATATCAAGGGCGCGGCCGGCCTGAAGGCTCTGGGGCGGGGTACCGACCTGGTCATTTCCTTCATTGAAAGCGCGCCGCAGGTTGCTCGGGAAATCGGGGAACAGGCTGTTTCAGAACTGCTCTCCAGCGCGATCCGGATGTACTCGAAAACCAGCGTCAGCGTCATCATCCAGCTGTTTTCGACTGCGCCGACCGCGGCTGCACGCCTGGGCGAGCTCGAACTCTTCACGGATTATCTCAGCCTGCTGGACAACCTGTTGTCGCAGGTGCCACGCGCTATCCGGCCGATGCTGGAAAATCTCGACGTGCTGCTCGGTCACCTCACCCTCGGTGGCTTGCGCCGCTGGGCCATGTGGGGCGCGTCAGCGCACCGCATGGATTTCGAGGCCCAGGTGAAGTACTTCGGGCTGGAGAGCGAGGATTCGCTCGCGGTCATGAAAAAGGAGCAGCGCGGCGTGCTGTTCGTCGACGTGCAGCGTCGGCTGATCATGTACCTGCGCGCCCTGTGGGGCAGAGACTTCTTTCTGCGCCCGACCTCGGGCGACTTCGAAAGCCGCGAGGGCTACCGCCCCTATATCGAGCAGTACTTCATCCATCTGCCGGATGCCTTCGACGACTATGCCCAGCCGGGTCTGGATGAAGATGCCGAAAAGGTTCCCGGCCTGGAGGTCTATCGCGCCGCCGCTGCCCATGCCGCTGCCCACATGGTGCATTCCCGCTACGACCCGCAGGCCGAAACCACCACGCCGTTGCAGCGAGCCATGATCGGGCTGATCGAGGATGCCCGGGTCGAGGCACTGGCCATGCGCGCCCTGCCTGGTCTGAAGCAGCTCTGGCTGAAGCTGCTGCCCGCGGATCCGGCTCAGGATGAAGGTTTCGGCTCTCTGCTGGACCGGATTGCGCGGGCCCTGGCGGACGAGGAGTACCGCGACAATCATCCCTTGGTACGCAATGCGCGAGAGCTCCTCAACGCGGCTCTGACGCGTCTGAGCGAGCCCGATATGGCGCGCGAGATCGGCCTGGTACTGGCTGAGGAGGCCCGTGCACTCGGACTTTCCTACAACCCGCGCACCGATCTGCCCAGCAATCCCTACCGCGACGACAATCGCCTTCTCTGGCAGGAGCCGGGCGAGAACGGCGATACCGTCCTCCTGCCCGGCCAGTCGGCCCAGGTCCGCAAGTACGTCAGCATCATGCAGATGATCAACACCCTGGATGTGGAAACGGCCGGGGATGATGCGCAGGAAATCTGGGTGTTGCCCACGCCGCTTTATGATGACGACGGCACCACCTGGAACGAGCGTGAAGGCAAGGAGCCGGTATCCTCACCCTTTCATTACTCGGAGTGGGATTATCAGACCCAGTTGGAGCGCCCGCAGTGGAGCACCCTGCTGGAGAAGCGGCCCAGGAGCGGCAATCTTGAAGTGGTCGAGGACATTCTCGAAAAATTCAAGCCGATCGTGCGTCGCATCAAGAACCTGATCGAGTCCATGCAGCCGCAGGGTCTGGTGCGGCAGCGCAAGCAGGAGGATGGCGACGAGATCGACCTTGATGCGGCCATTCGCGCCATGATCGATATCCGCATGGGCATGATGCCGGATCCACGCATCGGCATTCGTACGACGCTGAATGTGCGCGATCTGAGCGTGCTGTTGCTCATCGATCTGTCCGAATCCACCAATGACAAGGTGCGCGACGCCAATGCCGATGTCACGGTGCTGGACCTCGCGCGCGAGGCGGCGACCCTGCTGGCGGAAGCCCTGGCCAAGATCGGCGATCCCTTTGCCATCCATGGTTTCGATTCCAACGGCCGGCATGACGTGGAGTATTACCGCTTCAAGGACTTCGACGAGTCTTACGATGACAAGGTCAAGGCCAGGCTGGCCGGCATGAGCGGGCAGCTCTCCACCCGCATGGGTACCGCGCTTCGCCATGCCGGCAGCGTCCTGCGCCGTCAGCACAGCCACAAGAAGCTGCTGCTGGTGCTGACCGACGGCGAACCGGCCGACAATGACGTGCGTGATCCGCAATATCTGCGTTTCGACGCGAAGCGGGCGGTGGAGGAATTGACCAAGAGCGGCATTCACACTTACTGCCTGAGTCTCGATCCTTATGCCGATGAATATGTGTCGCGCATCTTTGGGGCCAAGAACTACATGGTCCTGGATCATGTCTCGCGCCTGCCGGAGAAGCTTTCCACCCTGTATCTGGGACTGACGCGCTGAAGCCGGATCATGATCCATGCTGCGAATTTGCAGATGGATAAAGCAGATAATCACTTTGGAGAATGACGATGAACCTGGACCAGTATTTCATCAAGCAGCAACCCTATTACCGCCCGGTGGCCGATGAGGTGGAACTCTACGAAGCGGCCTACTCCGTGCGCATGCCGATGATGCTCAAGGGCCCGACGGGCTGCGGCAAGACGCGTTTCGTCGAGTACATCGCCTGGAAACTCGGCAAGCCGCTCATCACCGTGGCCTGCAACGAGGACATGACCGCCAGTGACCTGGTCGGTCGTTTCCTGCTCGACGTCAACGGCACCCGCTGGCAGGACGGCCCCTTGACTATCGCCGCCCGCAACGGCGCAATCTGCTATCTGGACGAAGTGGTGGAGGCGCGTCAGGACACGACCGTGGTGATTCATCCGCTGACCGACAATCGCCGTGTGCTGCCCCTGGAAAAGAAGGGCGAGCTGGTGCATGCCCATCCGGATTTTCAACTGGTGATTTCCTACAATCCGGGCTATCAGAGCCTGATGAAGGATCTGAAGCAGTCCACCAAGCAGCGTTTCGGTGCGCTGGACTTCAATTATCCCCAGCATGATATCGAAGTCGAGATCGTGGCCCACGAATCCGGGGTGGACCGGTCCACCGCCGACAAGCTGGTGTCGATTGCCGAGCGCGCCCGCAACCTCAAGGGCCACGGCCTGGATGAAGGCATCTCCACCCGCATGCTGGTATATGCCGGATCACTGATTGCCACGGGGGTGAGTCCTACGGCTGCCAGCCGCGTGGCCCTGGTGCGACCCATCACCGATGATCCCGATATGCGTGATGCGCTTGACGCCGCGGTGACCACCTTCTTCTGAGCAGGCTTTGCGGCTCCTGAAGCCGGCTGGGGCGCAGCAACTGTTGCATGCAGGTGTTGCGCCCTTTTGCTTGTCCGTGCCGCGGCATGCCTGAACACCACTTCCATACGGGGAAATTGACGCAATGGACAAGCTGATCGTCTTGCTTCCGGCCATACCCTTGTTCTCGGCCGTGTTGATCACGCTTTTTTCCGGCAGGTCGCAGCGGGGGCTGGCCCGACTGAGTGTCGCCTTTACGGTGCTCACCTTCGGGCTCGCTGCGGTATCGCTGGGCCTGTACCTGAGCGCGCGCGACAGCCACTGGTTATTATTCGGACCGGGCTGGGGCAGCCTGTTCTTCGATCCCCTGAGCAGCATCATGTCCCTTGTCGTTGCGGGCATCAGCATGGTGGTGCATGTCTATTCCGTGCGCTACATGGCCGAGGAGCGGGGCTATGTGCGCTTTTTCGTGCTGCTCGACCTGATGACAGCCATCATCCTGCTGATGGTGGCTGCGGGAGACCTCATTACCCTGCTGATCGCCTGGCATCTGGTCGGGGTGCTGCTCTATTTCCTGCTCGGCCATGACCTGCAGCGCTCCACCGCACAACGCTATGCCTTCTGGACCTTCTTCACCTATCGACTGGGCGATCTGCCGCTGGTTCTCGCGGCGGCCCTGCTGTACCAGGCCTTCGGCACCCTGTCCCTGCCGGCGCTGTTCGAACAGATCGCCGCCGCCCCGGATACCCAGACCATGTTCGGGCTGCCGCTGAGCTCGACGGTCGCCCTGCTGGTGGCGCTTGCCGCCTTTGCGCGTTCGGCGCAGTTTCCGCTGCATACCTGGCTCCCCTACACCATGGAGGGTCCGACCCCGGTCTCGGCCCTGATGCATGCAGGCATCGTCAATGCCGGTGGCTTCATCATCACGCGTTTCGCCCCGGTATTCGTGCATGCCGGCGAGGTGCTGCATCTGGTGTTCGCGGTTGGCCTGATCACGGCCATCCTTGGCTCGGTGCTGATGCTGACCCAGAACGACATCAAGAAGTCTCTCGGCTATTCCACCATGGGACAGATGGGATTCATGTTCGTCGAGATCGGCGTGGGCGCCTTCTCGCTGGCGATCTATCACCTGATCGCGCATGGGCTCTTCAAGGGCACGCTTTTTCTCGGTGCAGGTGGGGTGATCGGCGATGCGCGCAGGCATGACGGCGTACCGCAGGACGAAGTCTATACCTTCGTGGTCGAGCGCAAGCCGGTGGCTTCCAGGCTGCCCTGGGTAACCGCGGCCGTCATTACCGTGGTGGTTCCCTTTGTGATCCTTGGCCTGTCTCACTGGCTGGTGGGCGGCGATTTCGTCGGCCAGCAGGGGGGCATCATCATGCTGTTCTTTGGCTGGGTCACGGGCGCGCAGTTGCTGTTTGCGACCTATCGCCTGCATGCCGAGAGTCCCTGGCGGCTGATGGGCATGATCATCATGTCGCTGGTCATCGTGGTGCTCGGATATACTCTGGTTGAGCACGCCTTCAGTGAGTTCCTGTTCCCGGACCATCATCTGAGCGAGCGCCTCTATGCGGCGGCCAGCATCCCCTGGGCGACTTTCGATATCCTCATCGTGGTACTGACGGCCGGCATCGTCCTGGGCTGGCTGGCGGCCTACTACACGGCCGCCAAGGGCCGGACCAGTGATGGCAAGGCTTCAGGCCTGAGGCTGGCATTCTATTCGCTGATTTCCCGCGAATTCTATGTCGCTGATGTCTATACCTGGTTGACGCAGACCGTGCTCAGCCTGTCCAGACGTCTCAACGGCTTGCTGAGGTGGGTGTGACATGATGCTATTGCTTCTTGCTGCGGTGTTCCTGCCCCTGTTTCCATTGAGCATGGTGTTCAATGGCGCGCTCGGCCGGTTGCGCATGCCATATGTCCGGGCATTGCTGATCCTGGTCTGGCCACAGATTGGCCTGTTGGTGCTTCAGATCGCCGGCTCCGCAATTCCGGAATTCTTCCTGGTCTGGGCTCTGCTGAGTTCGGGATTCTATGCGTTGCGGCTGCTGAGCGTGCGGGATCTCGGCATGTGGGCGGGCTTCCTGGCCTCATCCTCACTGGCACTGGGCTGGGTGCTGGCCGCCGGGGGGGGCAGCATGCTTGAACTGCAGCTTTTCGCATTCGGGTTCAGTCTGCCTGCAGCGTTGCTGGCCCTGCTTGCCGGTCCCTTGACCGATCGCTTCGGTGCGGCCTACGCCGGGTTGCCTGGCGGCCTTGCGGGTGTCATGCCGCGCCTGTCCGGCTTGCTGATCATTGCCGCGCTGGCGGCCATCGCCACGCCGCCCTTCCCGGCGTTTTTCGGGATGCTGGCGCTGTGGCAGGGCCTCAGTCCGGAAATCGTGCTGGGCAGCCTGCTGATCTGGCTGATCTGGAGCTGGGCGGCGATCAGGCTCGTGCAGGGCTTCATGGTAGGTGACACTCCCCAGGTTGCCGTTGCGGACATTGGCCAGCCCGCTATCGTGGCATTTGGCATTCTGCTCTTCGCTTTCACGGTGCTCGGACTCTACTTGCTAGGAGGCGCGCTATGACGCTTGCACTCGGGAGGCAACTCAAGATTCGCGCCATGGTCCATGTAGCCGGCGAACCGATCCCTTTCTTCTGGCCGATGCGCACCTTCATCCACCACAACCCCCTGCACGGGCTGGAGCACATGCCGTTTTCCGAGGCTGTGGCGGAAGGCAGACGGCTATTCCACGCACAGGGATATCTGCCGCGATCCACGTATCAGGAATATCTGGTGCGTGGCAAGGTGGACCGGGCGGCACTGTCGGCGCAGGTCGAGCGGTTCCTTGCCGGGCAGCCAGCCATCGATGGCCTGGATCTGCATGAACTGCTGATGACCCTGTTGAGCGAGATCAGGCCCCAACAGGGATGGAAATCCACGCTGGCGGATGGGCGGGATGTCCATGCCGTGCTCGCCGGCACCGCCTTGGCGCCACCCAGGACCGATCCTGCGTCCCTGGCGGCGCAGGTAAGCGCCAGCATGCCGCCCAGCCGCCCGGTGCATACCCTGGTGGATGAGCTCTTTGGCACCGAGATCGGCGCCACCCTGGACGAGCTGGTCATCAAGAGCTGTCTCGATTTCTTTGACGAGGGGCAATCAGCCTGGCAAATGCCGGGGCGGGAACAGGGCCTGTTTGTCGCCTGGAGCGCGCTGGCGCGGCGCAACCTGCGTCTTTTCATTCGCGGACTGCATATCAAGCAGATTCTTGAATCCGCGGACAGCCCGGAAGGCATCATCAGCTATGTGATGAGCGAGTTGCGCATTCCCGAAGACGAATGGATGGATTATTTCACCGCCGAACTCACGCGCTTGCACGGCTGGGCCGGCTTCATCCGCTGGCGCTCGGGCGCCAAGCACTATTACTGGAACCAGACCCACCCGGCTGACCTGGTTGATTATCTGGCCATCCGCCTGGTCCTTGGGCTGGCCCTGCTGCGCGAACATGCCCAGCGCATGCGCACCCCGGCAAACTACCTGGAACTGGTGCGATTTGTCGACGAGCACCCGGAGAAGGCCTATCTGCGACGCGAGCTGTACAGTGGCCGTGTGTTGCCGGCCATGGCACACGCGGTCGAGGATGCCATCGGCAGCGGGGCCGGCAAGCGTATCAGCAAGCTGCTGCCCGAATATGTCGAGCGCAAGCGCGCTGACGAGGCTCGCCAGCAGGCGGCAGCCCTGCGTGAGCTGGCCGGGCGCGCCGGACTCAGTACTGCACTTGGCCAGCTTGGCGCGCAAGATATTGGCCGCCTGCTGGATCTGCTCGCTCGCCTGGAGCGGGAAGAAGGTCAGTTGTGGCTCAAGGCACAGGAATCCTGCCATATGGAACAGTTGCTGGGCGGCCTGAATCTGGTCCCCCCCCCGCCCCGTGACAAGCGCCCCTTTGCGCAGCTCATGTTCTGCATCGATGTCCGTTCCGAGCGCATCCGCCGCAAGCTGGAGCAGGTCGGTGATTATCAGACATACGGCATCGCCGGCTTTTTCGGCGTGCCGGTAAGTTTCATCGGCCTTGAGAGCGGCAATGAAACGCATCTCTGCCCCGTGGTGGTCACGCCGAAGAACATCGTGCTGGAGCTGAGCACCGCGCGCAGTACCGAAGAGGATGATTTCGTTTCCGTGCTGGAGCACGTGCTCCACGACATGAAGGCCACCGTGCTCTCCCCCTTTGTGACCGTGGAAGCGATCGGCCTGCTGTTTGGCCTGGACATGTTCGGCAAGAGCTTCGCGCCGCTGGCCTATAATCGCTGGCGCAGCCGCCTGAATCCCAGGAAGCCCGGTAGCCGCCTGTTGCTGGACAAACTGAGCCGCGAACAGGCGGACTCGATCATCCGCTCCCTGCAAAGGGTCATGATCGTCAAGGCCATCCATCGCGAGCTTGGCATCGAGCGCGAGGAGATCACCGACGAAATGATCCGCGATCTGCGCGAGACGGCGCTGGGCAATCAGGCGGGATCGACCGGATTTGCGCGCCAGTTCGGTCTGGATGCCCAGGCCGAGCAGCATTTCATCGAGTGTCTGCGCCAGGTCTACCGTATCAATCGCGGTTACGCGCAAATCCAGCTCGAACGACTGGGGCGCATCGGCTTCACCCTGGACGAGCAGGTGCTTTTCGTCAGCCAGGCGCTACGTTCCATTGGCCTGACCAGGGACTTCTCGCGTTTCGTATTGCTGACCGGTCACGGCAGCACCTCGGAGAACAATCCCTACGAATCCGCGCTCGATTGCGGCGCATGCGGCGGCAATCACGGTCTCGTCAATGCCCGCGTGTTCGCGCAGATGGCCAACAAGCCGGCGGTGCGCGAGCGCCTGCGCGCCCAGGGGCTCGATATTGCCGATGACGCCTGGTTCATCCCCGCCTTCCACAACACCACGACCGATGAACTGCGGCTGCATGATCTCGATCTGCTGCCGCCCAGCCATCTGGTGTACCTGGAGCGGCTGACCAATGGGCTGCGGGCGGCAGCACGCCTGAGCGCGGCGGAGCGGTTGGCGACTCTGGACCCCGCCGATGCCGGCGAGGATCCGGAAAAGGCTTATCGCAACGCCCGGCGCAACGCCATGGACTGGTCGCAGGTGCGGCCCGAGTGGGGCCTGTCGCGCAATGCCGCCTTCATCATCGGCCGGCGTCAGATCACTGAGCAGATGGATCTCGATGCCCGCAGCTTCCTGAACTCCTATGATTATCGCTGCGATCCCAAGGGTCGCCTGCTGGAAAACATCCTGGCCGGGCCGGTGGTGGTCGGTCAGTGGATCAACATGGAGCACTATTTCTCGGCGGTCGATAACGAGCACTACGGCAGCGGCAGCAAGGTCTACCATAACATCGCGGGCCGTTTTGGCGTCATGACCGGCAATTTGAGCGACCTGCGCACCGGGCTACCCTCGCAGACCGTGCTCAAGGATGGGCAGCCCTATCATGAGCCACTGCGGCTGATCACCGTGATCGAGGCGCCATTCGAACATGCCAGACGCGCCATCGAGAATGTATCCACGGTCAAGAACCTGGTTTATAAAGGCTGGATCCGCATGGTCATCGTGGATCCTGATAGCCACATATTCCATATTTTCGAAGATGGCGAATGGCGACAACGCGTGTCGCGTACATCCGGCAGTACCGTCGAAGCGAAGGAGAGTGCGGCATGAACAATCTCAATCTCAGTCCCGTCAAGAAGCTCGAGATCATCATCGAGGGCGCTCACCAGGAGTTTGCCACTGATCTGCTCGATCGCGCTGGTGTTACGGGCTACACCATAGTCGGCAATCTGTCCGGCAAGGGGCGGCACGGTTTTCATGAGGGCCACCTGATGTTCAACGAGGACGCGGTCCTGATCATGATCATCGTGGCCGTCCCCGGAGAACTGGTCGAACCCATCCTCGAAGGCTTCGCGCCGTTTTTCAACAAGCACACCGGCGTGGTGTTCATCTCCGATATCCAGGTCAGTCGCCTGGTCAAGTTCAAGGGCTGATCCGGAAACCGGCGCGGACGTGGAGATCGGGCACCCTCCACCGTGACATGATTGAAGATCCGATCGACTGCGCCATGGTCACGGCCATACATCAGTTGGCGCAGGTCTTGGGCATCCAGACCATTGCCGAATTCGTCAAGGATGATGCCATCCTGCTGAAACTGCGGGCCTTGAAGGTGGACTACGCCCAGGGGCCTGCCATTCATGGCCCGCGACCCATCGAGCTGGAGTTTCCCGGCTTGCGCGCCTCACAGCTTCTGTCGGCCTGACCTGGCTGATATGCATCCCCATGCCGATGCATGGGACATTGTGCCTGGCAGATGGTCTAAGGTTTAGCTGGTCCAGCTTCATCTTGCTCAAGTGGCACTTTGTCGGGTCATTGACATCTTCAGGGGGCGCATCATGGACTCTTTCGCTAATTTGTCGCATTCCTTGTATCTCTCGCCTGCCCGCTGGCGCGATCCTGGCCATGCCCAGCCATCGGCTCTGCGACTCTTTTCATTTCACGTCCTGCCTTTTTCCTTCATTCCGGTTGCAGTGCTTTACCTGTTGAAAACAGGGGATGCGGGGCTCGTCCAGTTTTTGTTCACAACAGTAACGCACTCGCAGTTGCTGACCATTCTGGCGACGTTCTGGATGGTGCAACTGCTGGGAGTACCCTTGATGGCCTTTTTGATCCAGCGTTTGGGGGATGTGATTGACGCCGTGATCAGCTACCGCGAGGCGTTTGCCATTGCCGCGCTAGCCCCGACACCGCTCTGGCTGGCATCACTGTTTCTGTTCGTGCCGAGCGTGAGTTTCTACATTCTGGTTTTCTCCCTGGCGGTCGTGGCTACGGGTGTGCTGATCTTCCGCCTGGTGCCGCAAATCCTGCGGCCCGAGGATGAAGGTCAGGCGCCACTCCTGAGCGGGGCCATCTTCATTGCCGGCCTGGTCGGCCTGGTGATTCTGCGGGTATTGACTCACCTGATCTGGAGTGCTGCATAATAGGGGTGGTCTGCTGATGAGTCCGGCCCTGGAGCACCTGGGCCGGTAGCTGGCTGCTCATTGCGTAGTGCTTGCCGCGCCCAAGCCTTGAATTTCCACTGAACCGCCCTCATTTTCAATATAACTCCAGATTTCCCCTGGCAGGATCTTTCGTCTGGATACTTGTCTGAGCGCTTGCAGAGAGCGTGGGAGAGGCGCAACATGCGCTGAATGGGTTCACTCGTGACTTGGCTTGCGTATGGCGGGAGACATTATGAGAGCTTTCAAGGGCATTGCCTTACTGATCATTACCAACCTGCTGATATTTGCGTCACTGTTCATTACCTTCCAGATCCTGACCAATTTCGTCCTGCCGCTGTTTGGCATCGACATCCGGGGGTCGGTGAACGCCAACCAGTTGCTCTGGGCCCTGGTGCTGGGCTTTGGTGGCGCTTTCATCAGTCTGCTGTTTTCCAAGCAGCTGGCGCGCATGGGCATGCAGATGCAGCGCATCGATGTGCCGCAAACCCCGAAGGAGCAACTGGTCTACAACACCGTGGCCGAGCAGGCCCGAAGCATCGGCATCAAGATGCCGGAGGTCTGGGTGTACTGGAGCGACGAGCCCAATGCCTTTGCCACCGGCCCCACCCGCAACAACAGCATGGTGGCGGTCAGTTCCGGGCTGGTGATGAGCCTCAATGACGACGAGGTGCGGGCGGTGCTGGCCCATGAAATGGGTCACATCCAGAATGGCGACATGCTGGCCATGACGCTGCTGCAGGGCCTGATGAACACTTTCGTCTACTGGATCAGCATGCTGGTCTCGCGCTGGTTCTACGACGAAAACGGCAATCCGACCTTCATGTCGTTCATGATCTCGATGGTGCTGCAGATCGCCTTGTCCTTCCTGGCCCTGATCCCGATCACCTGGTTCTCGCGCCGGCGGGAATTCCGCGCCGACCGTTTCGCCGCGCAGCAGTACGGGGCACCGGCCATGATTGCGGCACTGGAACGCATCCATCACCGCGCCGCGGACATGCTGCAGCATGAGACCGTGAACCGCGATGCCTTGGCGACCTTCAAGATTGGCGGTGACTGGCAGGGACTGTTTGCCACTCATCCCAGCCTCGAGGCCCGGGTCAGTGCCTTGCAGGAGTGGGCACGTGAATCCGGCCAGGGTGGTAATTTCCGGGTGACCCAGAACAAGGGCCAGGGTAATGATGTCTGGTCTTCCAAGGATAATCCCTGGGGCTAGGCCCTGGGCAATGTGGTCCAACACGAGCGGCTATGCCGCTCGCTGTTTTTGGACCATCCTGCCTCAGACCGGGGTGGCTGGTTTTTTGGTCGAAAAACTGGGACAGTAAAGCTGAATTGCGCCACTGGCTCCGTCATGACAGGTCGCTATGTCTGCTTCCCAATTCCTGAAAGACAGGACCTTTCCCGATCCGCGCACGGCCGTGGATGGCCTGGTTGCCATCGGCGGTGATCTGCGGCCCGATCGCCTGTTGCAGGCCTACCGTCAGGGCATCTTTCCCTGGTTCAATCCCGGCGATCCAGTACTCTGGTGGTCCCCGGACCCGCGCGGCGTGTTGCTCCCGGAGGAGGTCCACCTTTCCCGCAGCCTGCGCCGGCATTTTCGCCGCAATCCGGATCTTGCCTTCCGTTTCGATACCGCCTTTGATGCCGTGGTGGCCGCCTGTGCGGCGCCGCGCGCCGATGCCCAGGGCACCTGGATCACGCCCGAGATGCAGCGCGCCTATGCCCGTCTGCATGTGCTGGGACATGCGCACAGCATTGAGGTCTGGCAGGCGGAAGCGCTCGTCGGTGGGCTCTATGGCGTGGCGCTGGGCGGCGTGTTCTTTGGCGAATCCATGTTCAGCCGCATTCCCAATGGCTCGAAATTTGCTTTGGTGATGCTGGCGCGCCAGTTGAGCGCCTGGGGCTTCGTCCTGATCGACACCCAGTTCCTGACGGCACATCTTGCCAGCATGGGGGCTCGCGAACTGTCGCGCACGTTCTTTCTGGATCTGCTGACTGCGGCCCTGCAGTTGCCCGGGCGCTCGGGCGCATGGCAGATGGAAATAGAGGGCCAGGATGTCTTCTGAGTATCTTCGCCTCTACGAGACCTTTCCCCAGCCCTGCAGCTATCTGGCCGGGCGGGAAAATACCGCGATCGTGACCGATCCCGCTCATCCCATCAGCACCATGGAATATGCCGTACTGATGGACCAGGGTTTTCGGCGCAGCGGTGGAAACTTCTATCGTCCGCACTGTCGCGGCTGCGACGCCTGCGTCTCGGTGCGGATTCCGGTGCTCGATTTCAGGCCGCGCCGGGGCCAGCGCCGCATCTGGCAGCGCAATCAGGACCTGCAGGTGCAAGTCGAAACGCCGCACTTTCATATCGCGCACTGGCAGCTCTACCAGAAATATCAGCACGGCCGCCATGCCGGTGGCGGCATGGATACCGATTCCTTAGAAGACTATGAGCGCTTCGTGCTGGATTCCCCGGTGGAGACCTGGCTGGTCAGCTTCAGGACGAGCGAACGTCTATTGGCGGTCAGCGTGGTCGATGTCCTGCCCCAGGGCATGTCCGCGGTCTACACCTTCTATGATCCGGAAGAGCAGCACAGAGGTCTGGGCGTGCACGCCGTGCTCTGGCAGGTGCAGCGGGCGCGTGAACTCGGGCTGCCCTACGTCTATCTGGGCTACTGGATTGCAGAATGCGACAAGATGGCTTACAAGACCCAGTACCAGCCCCTGGAAGGCTGGATCGCCGGGAACTGGCAAGCGGTTCCCGATCACAGAAAAACATGAACGTGCCGGTGCGGCCTGCTGCCCCGGCCAGGGCAGGGTGGGGTAGTGGCCGCGGATCTCTTCACGCATTTCGATATTCAGATTCTGCTGGGCCTGTTCGGCCTGCTGAGCATCACCTGGATCTTCTCCGCCTGGCAGCGTCTGGGCGTGGGCCGGGAGCTGGCCTGGTCGGCCCTGCGCGCCACCCTGCAACTGGGCGGCATGGGCTTTGTGCTGACCTGGCTGTTTGCCCTGCACCAACCCTTGGTGCTGCTCCTGTTCCTGATTCTGATGGTGCTGATGGCCGGTGGCTTCAATGCCAAACGCGGCAAGGGCATCCGCCATGCCTACTGGATCGGGGTCGCCAGCATCGGCCTGAGTACTACCTTGCTGCTGGCCTGGATGCTCGGCAGCGGTCTGATCGCCTTTGAGGGCCGGGTACTGATCCCCTTGGGCGGCATGCTCATCGGCAATGCCATGAATGCGGTATCCCTGGCACTGGACCGCCTGCGCGCGGAGATCCGCAATCAGGAGGCCATCCTGCTGGCCATGGCCGCCCTGGGCGCCAATGCCCGCCAGATGCTGGCCGAGATCTATCCGCAGGTCACCCGCAGCGCGCTCATCCCGACCATCGACAGCCTCAAGAGCGTGGGCCTGATTCACATACCCGGCATCACCGCCGGCATGATCCTGGCCGGCAGTCCGCCGCTCAAGGCAGTGGGCATGCAGTTGCTGGTGATGTTCATGCTGACCGCCGTGACCGCGCTGGCCACCTTCAGCGCCGTGCTGCTGGCCGGCCCGCTGGCCCTGCGCTTTGGCGGCGAGGAAAACCCGGCCTAAGGCTCGCTTTGCCCGCTCCAAGCCCTTATCCTTGTGTCCATGAACCCTGATAATCCCTTTGAAGAAGCGCCGGCCTGCCTGCCACTCTGCCAGCGTTTTCGCGGCTTTCTGCCGGTGGTGGTGGATGTCGAAACCGGCGGCTTCGATGCCAGTCGCCATGCCCTGCTGGAAGTGGCCGCCGTGGTGATAGGCCTGGATGAGGCCGGGCGGATCTACCCGCAATCCATGCATGCCTATCATGTCGAACCCTTCGAAGGCGCGGTGCTGGACCCGGCCGCCCTGGCTTTCACCGGTATAGACCCGCATCACCCTTTCCGGGGTGCCCTGCCCGAGCGTGAGGCCCTGCACGAGCTGTTCCGGCCCATCCGCGCGGCGGTCAAGGCCGCCAGTTGCAAGCGCGCCATCCTGGTGGGCCACAATGCCGCCTTCGATCTTGGTTTTCTCAATGCCGCCGTCGAGCGCAGCGGTATCAAGCGCAACCCTTTTCACCCCTTCAGCACCTTCGATACCGTGAGCCTTGCGGGACTTGCCTACGGCGAAACCGTGCTGGCCAAGGCCGCCCGGGCGGCCGGCATTGCCTGGGACAACGAGCAGGCGCATTCGGCCATCTATGATGCCGAGCGCACCGCCGAGCTGTTCTGCAACATCGTCAATCGCTGGGATGCGCAGTTTCGTCCGCAGGCCAAGGCCGTCGATCAGTCCTGAGTCAGGCTGGCGCGGATGCCATCCCGGAAATCCGCATGACGCAGTCGCAGGCCCAATTCTTCGCGCAGGCGCCGATTGCCAAGGCGTCGGGACTCTTCCAGAAAGGAACGCGTCAAGGCGGATAACTGTTCCGGGGCTTGTTCTGGTCTGATGTGCGGTGGTTTGGGCAGGCCCGAGATTTCGGCCAGCGCATCCAGAAACCCGGCCTGGGTGCTGGGAGCGCCATCACAGGCCTGATACACGCGATTGGCTCGTCCCCGCCAGGCAGCCGCCAGCAAGGCGCTGACCAGGTCATCCACGTGGATACGGTTGCTGTAATGTGGCGGGTCGTAATCCACCACGGCCTGACCCTGGCGCAGTTTCTCCAGAGGCAGGCGGCCAGGGCCATAGATGCCGGGCACGCGCAGGACGCTGACCTGGGCGCCATAGCGTTGCCCGAAGGCGCGCAATTGCGCTTCGGCGTCCGCCCGTCGCCGCGCGCGCGCTGTCTGTGGCTGGATCGCGCTGGTTTCATCCAGCCAGTCACCCGCGCGGTTGCCATAGACGCCGGTGGTGCTGACGTAGACGATCCGGTGCGGGCGCTTAGCGGCCACTGCCAGATGCGCCAGCAGGCGCCGGGTGCGTCGGTCCTGTTCATCATCCGGGTTGGGCGGGGCCAGGTGGAACACCACCCTGGCAGGCGGCAGTCGCCTCAGGCTGTCGAAATCATCGAGATCGCCCCGGACCGGGGCAATGTGCATCGATGCCAGTTCTTTCGCCTGCTGCTCGCCGCGCGCCAGCGCCATGACCTGTCCACGCGGCAGCCTCGCGGCCAGATGCCGGCCGACATAGCCGCAACCGATGATCAAAAAGGGCGTATTCATGTTTCTCTGTCCAGCCAATCCTTGTAAGATAATGAGAACTATATCACCTGGCCTGGGGAATGCCCCATCCGCGCCAGCCTGACCAAGGATTGCTTATGACTTACACGGTACGTATCGAGCCCAGTGGCCATGAAATGCAGGTGGAAGCCGGAGAGACCCTCATCGAGGCCGCGCTTCGGCAGGGGATGAACTTCCCCTACAGTTGCCGCAACGGCTCCTGCGCCTCCTGCAAGGGCAAGATCGTTGCCGGCGAGGTCGATTATGGCACCTATCAGGCCTATGCCCTGACCGAAGAGGAAAAGGACGTCGGCATGGCCCTGTTCTGCCGCGCCACCCCCAAGAGCAATCTGGTGGTGGAAGTGCGCGAGATCGGGGCTGCCAAGGACATTCCCGTGAAGATCCTGCCCAGCCGGGTGGCAAAGATCGAGGATCTCGCGCCCGACGTGCGCGCCGTGTTCTTGAAGCCGCCCGCCACCGAGCGCCTGCAGTTCCTGGCAGGCCAGTACATCGACATCCTCCTCAAGGATGGCAAGCGCCGCGGCTTTTCGCTGGCCAATTCGCCCTTGGATGACGAATTGCTGGAATTGCACATAAAGCGGGTAAAGGGCGGTGAATTCACCGAACACGTCTTTACCACCCTGAAAGAGAAGGACATCTGGCGTTTCGAAGGCCCGCTGGGCAGCTTTTATCTGCGCCTGGAGTCCGAGCGGCCGATGGTCATGATGGCCACCGGCACCGGCTTTGCGCCGATCAAGGGCATGCTCGAATATGGCTTTGCCGAAGGCCTGAACCGGCCCGTGCATCTCTACTGGGGCGTGCGCTACGAGCAGGATTTCTATCGTCTGGATATGATCGAATCCTGGAAGGCGGCGCATCCCAACTTCACCTTCATTCCGGTGGTTTCCCGCCCCACGGAATCCTGGACCGGGCGCACGGGCTACATCACCGACGCCATCGTGCAGGATTTCGAGGACCTGAGCGCCTTTGAAGCCTATCTCTGCGGCCACCCCGAAATGGTCGCCGAAGGCGCCCGGCGCATGCAGGCCAAGGGGCTGCCCGGCGAGCACATCTTCTCCGACGCCTTCACCTTCGCGGGCCAACCCAAGCTGGTGGGCGGGGTGGAATAATATTGACACCTCGCTGCTCACTACGGCCCTGCAGGACGCGCCACTCATGCGCCTGCCCGTCGAGCCCAGTTCTGCAAACGGCCTGTAGCAACGCTCCCAGATCCAGATAGACAAGATTGTGACCATTCCTCGCCCCAAGGCGCTGGGGCTATCGGGCATCTTGATGACTCCGTCATGCTGGAGGTCAATCGCACCCTGGCCCTATGGCTGGGCATGGCCTGAGTTGGGCGAGGAAAACTTGCAATTCCCGAGCAATTTGCTCGGAAAGTCAAAATATTGACACATTTACAAAGGTTGCGCACCGTCCTATTCTTCCCATCGGCACTTCCGCCGACAGTATAAAAATGGGAAAGAAACGTGATGCAAGGCAACAACGCGAAACTGAAAACCTCCCTGCCACTCCTGATTGCCCTGGCCCTGGCGGGCTGTGGTGGGGGCGATGATTCCTCGACGCCGAATCCGGCACCTGCAGCCACTACCCTGAGTGGTACTGCCGCCGCCGGCGCGCCGATCTCCGGCACCGTGACTGTGCGCGACAGCGATACCAATACGCCCGACAAGATTGTAGACATCAAAGCCGATGGCAGCTTCAATGTCGATGTGTCCGGCCTCAAGGCGCCCTTTATGCTGCAGGCGGCCGGCACTGTCGGCGACCGCAGCTACACCATTTACTCCGCCGCCACCGCCGCCGGCACGGTTAACGTCACTCCGCTGACGGATCTCGTGGTGGCCAATGCCGCTGGTGGTGCAGCCAGTACGGCTTTCGAAGCCGCTGATTTCAGCAAACTGACCGACGCCAATCTGGATGCTGCCGAAAATATTCTGAAGACGCGGCTGGCTCCCGTGCTGCAGGCCACTGGATCGGCGAACACCGACCTGATGAATGGCGCCTTCGCGGCAAATCACACGGGTATTGACGCCGCGCTGGACCTGCTGGATGTGTCGGTGAGCGGTAACACTGCGACGATAACGGTCAAGGGTGTTAACGCGACCATGTTGGATGACCTGAGCACGACCTCTGATAAACAATCAGTATCAACATCAGCCGATGCTGTAACGGCCGTCAAGAGTGATAACGAGGCCATCGTGAAGCTGATCGAGGACGCATCGGCAAAATTCGCGGCTGCAACGGACGCCAATGATGCCAGCCTGCGCGCCTTGTTCAATGCAAATAGCTTTCTTTCCATGGGTGAGAAGCTGGATGGTTTCCTGGGGATGCTGTTCACGCATCGGGCAGAAACCGGTGAGGCGATCAGCTTTGACAATGTATCTGTCCAGAAATATGTGACAGAAACGGGTACGCCGCCCAGGGCCTGGGTATCTTTCCTGCTCATGCAGTCCGGTGGCCAGGATTCAAATTTCGGCCTCTGGGTGGAGAAGGGCGCTGATGGCACGTGGCGCATCATCGGCGACCAGATGATTTCCGATATAGTCGTGCAGGCGATGGCGGTTTCATCTTGGTTCCCGCCCAGCAATGGTACGCTGAGCTCTAATGGTGTACGTAGTGGAATCAACTTTTTCATTGGCATGGATAGCCCGGCAGCCATTGCGAAGGGTCTTGATCATGCCACCGTGCAAGGTGCGGGCGTAGATGTCACTTTGACGAAGTCCTCGACCAGCAATCATCTTGGCTTGAATGGCACGGGAGACAATGTCGTCGATCTGACCGACGCAGCGATTGATACCCTTTCCGATAACACCGGATATACCATCACGCTGTATGATGGAACCAGTAACGTGATTGACAGCTATACCTTGAACCTGCCCAAGGTACCGGTGAAGGCGTCGACACTGGATGCCAGAACTTCATTCCCGATGTTGACGGACAATGCCATCAAAAACTTTGATTACAATTCGTATGGTACGTTTACCATGGACTGGACCATGCCATACAACCTCAAAGCCAACGATATTGGTATGTTCATAGCGGATGCCAACGGGAATAATTACAGCTCAGGGGACATCGGCCTCAATGCCAATGCAACCTCGAAAGAGTTCAAAACCAATCTGACCGGTATCGCAATGTCGGGTTATATGTATCTGGATGCTCGCGATGTCTACGGACGCAAGTACAGCATGTACATCGGTTTGTAAGTGTTCATGCACAGGCAGTAATTGTGTTTTGCATGATTCAGGGCGGCGCAAGCCGCCCTTTTTCTTTGTCGGAGCACGATGCGCGGACTCAGACTTCCTTGCCTGCACAAGGATAGTCATGCAGTTTGGGTGGGATTTGTCCGAATTCTTAAGGCGGGTTGCTCCACTGGCGCGTCCATGTTGTAATAAGGTAAGGGTAGTTCTTAGAGGTAAAGGAAATGATAATTGTAAAGACTTCAAAAATCTCCAGCAAGGGTCAGATCACCTTACCCAGTGCTGTACGCGCCATGCTCAAGTCGGACCTGGTGCGGATCGTGGTTGAGGATGGCAATATACGCCTGGAAGCCGTGCCGGATGTAGGTGGGAGTCTGAAGGCCTACGCGGCGCGTTACCAACCTTTCGAAGAGGCTCGTGAGCAGGCGTGGAGCGAGGTGGTCCGTGAGCAGAACCCGCGTACTTGATGCCAACGTCATTCTCCGTTATCTGCTTGCCGACCATGCGGCCCATTATGAGGCTGCCGCCGGGTTCCTGAATCAGGTCAAGAGCGGGGACGCCACCGCGCATGTGCCCGAAGGGGCGCTGGTGGAGTGTGTGTACGTACTGCTCAAGGTGTATGGGGTGCCGCGCAGGGAGGTCGCCGACAAGCTTGCAGCGCTTCTGTCCTATCGCGGCATGGTGGGTGACGCGCTGGCGTGCTTCGCGGAGGCACTCAGGCTATTCGGCAGCCGCAATGTGGATATCGTGGATGCCCTGGTGGTGACCACTGCTCGGGCGAGGGACTGGGAGGTGTTCAGTTTCGACCGTGATCTAGAGAAGCTGAAATCCTGAAGGTTGGCGAAAATTGCGGGGCTTGCAGGACTTCGAGCCGGTCCGCGCGGATGTCCTCCAGGAGCGCTAAGGCCTTGTCGGTATCTGCTTCGGCGTCCCGTTCCGGCAAGCCCGAGCCAAGTATACAGCCTAGGCTTGCAACCACCGCGCAGCGTCCAGCGCATGATAGGTCAGTATCATGTCCGCCCCGGCGCGCTTGAAGCCGAGCAGGGTTTCGAGCACCACGGCGCGTTCGTCGATCCAGCCGTTCCGGGCGGCGGCCTTGACCATGCTGTATTCACCGGAGACGTTGTAGGCGGCCACCGGGGTATCGGTGCGCTCGCGCACGTCGCGGATCAGGTCCATGTAGGCCAGGGCCGGCTTGACCATGACGATATCGGCGCCCTCGGCGAGATCGAGCGCCAGCTCGCGCATGGCCTCGCGGCGATTGGCCGGGTCCATCTGATAGCTCTTGCGGTCGCCGAACTGCGGCGCGCTGTCGGCGGCGTCACGGAAAGGGCCGTAATAGGCGCTGGCGTACTTGATGGCATAGGACATCACCGCTACCCCGGGGTGGGCGCTGGCGTCCAGGGCCTCGCGGATGGCGGCGACCATGCCGTCGACCATGCCCGAGGGCGCGACCACGTCGGCACCGGCCTCGGCGTAGGAGATGGCCAGGCGCTGGAGGTTGTCGAGCGTGGCAGCCTCGTCGCGATCCTGATGCTGATCGAGCACGCCGCAGTGGCCGTGCTCGGTGTATTCGCAAAAGCAGGCGTCGGCCATGAGCACCAGTTGCGGCACCTCGCGGCGGATGGCGCGCAGGGCCTGCTGCACCTCGCCCTCGGGGTCCCAGGCGCGGCTGCCGGCGGCATCCTTGTGGCAGCTGTCCACCACGCCAAACAGCATCAGGCCGGGGATGCCGAGGTCGGCGGCCTCGCGGGCAATCTTCACCGTCTCGTCCACCGAAGTCTGATAGACCCCGGGCATGGAAGATACTTCGGTGCGCAGGCCTTCTCCGGCCACCACGAACAAGGGCAGGATGAAGTCGGCGGGGCTCAGCTGATGCTCGCGCACCAGGGCGCGCAGACTGGCGCCCCGGCGCAGACGGCGCGGGCTGTGGACACGGGGGTTGAGGATCGGGTTCATGCGGTCTCTCCAGAGGCCCAGGCCTCGAGTGCGGCGATCAGGCCGGCGCTGGAGGCCTCGGGGGCGATGATGGGGGCCGGCAGGCCGGCGGCCTCGACGGCGGCGGCGGTCAGCGGGCTGATGGCGATGATGGGCGTCTTTTTCAGCCAGCGCTGGCCGAGATTGCCGACCATGTCATAGAGATTGTTGAAGATCTCCGGGCTGGTGACGGTCACGGCGTGCAGTTCGCCCCGCGCCCATTTGTACAGGAGTGGGGTGGGATTGAGCGTGGGTCGCACGCGCTGATAGCAAAGCGCCATGTGCACGCGCGCGCCGCGCGCGGCCAGTTCGGTGGGCAGTTGCTCGCGCCCGGCGTCGCCGGCGAAGATCACGATGTCCTGATCCCTCACGTCCTGCAGGGCGGCTTCGGCCAGCATCGATTCGGCATTGAAGGTCTTGGGCACCAGATCGACCTTGATCCCGAGCGTCTGCAGTTCCTTGGCGGTCTCGCGGCCGATGGCGGCGACCCGGATGCCGGCAGGCCATTCCAGGCCCAGTGCCTTGAACCGGGCGATGCCCTCGCTCACGGCATTGCGCGACACGAAGATGGCCCATTGCGCCTTTGCGCCCTGCTGCACGGCCTTGTCAAAGTCATGCCAGTTCTCCGGGCGCTCGATGCGGATGGCCGGGAACAGGATGGGCTTGGCGCCACGCGCTTCCAGCAGGCTGATGAGATCGCCGGCCTGGGCCCTGGGCCGGGTGACGACGATGCCCTTGTCCTTGAGGGTGGCGAGCATGTCAGCGCTCATACAGTGCCTGCAGGATCTGGTCCGCGCCCTGGGCGAGCAGATGGTCCGCGACTCGCACTCCCAGCAGTTCGGCATCGCCTGCGGGGGCAAAATCCTCATGCTGGATGACGGTCTTGCCATCGGGGCTGGCGACCAGGCCGCGCAGGTGCACGGCACCGTTTTCGGTCAGCACGGCGTGCCCGCCGATGGGGACCTGGCAGCCGCCTTCCAGACGCTGGTTCATGGCGCGCTCTGCAGTGACGCAGATGTGGGTGTTCAGATCGCGCAGCGGTTCCACCCGCGCCAGGGTTGCGGGATCGTCGCGGCGCAGCTCGATGCCGATCGCCCCCTGACCGATGGCCGGCAGGCTGTAGGTGATCGGCAGCAGTTGCGTGATGCGTGACTGAAAGCCCAGCCGGATCAGGCCGGCGGCGGCAAGGATGATGGCGTCGTATTGGCCGGCATCGAGCTTGGCCAGGCGAGTGTTGACGTTGCCGCGCAGGTCCAACAACCGCAGGTGCGGGAAGTGCATGCGGATCTGGGCCTGGCGGCGCAGGCTGGAGGTGCCCACCCGCGCGCCCTCGGGCAGGTCTTCGAGCCGGGCATGGGTGTTGGAGACGAAGGCATCGCGTGGGTCCTCGCGCTCCAGGATGATCGGCAGGTGCAGCGGCGCGGGCAGTTGCACCGGCACGTCCTTCATCGAGTGCACGGCGATGTCCACCTCGCCACGGAACATGGCCTCCTCGATTTCCTTCACGAACAATCCCTTGCCGCCGATCTTGGCCAGCGGCGTATCGAGAATCTTGTCACCCGAGGTGACGATCCTGACGAGTTCCACGCGCAGGTCGGGATTGTAGCGTTCCAGCAGCGTTTTTACGTGCTCTGCCTGCCAGAGGGCAAGCTGGCTGGTCCGGGTACCGATTCGAAGCAAAGCATCCGCCAACGGCTTTTCCTCTTTGAAAAAGCTCATAATTTATGCCCATGCCCGGCAGAATGCAATTTGCTCTTTCTGGTTGGCCCACTTGGGACAGTTACTGGATCAAGTGGCTCAGAGGTATGAAATCTTTTTGTGAGCCTTGCAACTATCCGAAACATATTCAATAACTTATGGTTTGGGAATGAATCTTGCTTCGGTCGGTGGGTCTAATTCCACAGGAGGTGGAATCATGGTTTGTCTCAAAAAATTCCTGACTGGCATGCTGTTTTGTCTTGGCGTGGCTGCCATGCCTGTGGCTGTCTCGTCGCAGAGCATCATTCCCGAACCCGCCAATCTACAGACCCTGGCCAGCCAGGCGGCCAGCGAGAAGAAGTCGATCGTCGTACTTTTCGAGGCCGAAGGTTGCCCCTATTGCGAGCGGGTCATGCGCGAATATCTGGAGCCGATGGCGAAAAACGCCGAGTATCGAAAGAAAGTACGCATCGTGCGGCTCGATACTGGCAGCCAGGCGCCTCTGACGGATTTTCAGGGTCGAAAGACCACGCCGGCCGATTTCGCCCGCACCTATCGCGCCCGCCTGACCCCGACAGTGATCGTCTTCACCCCGGACGGCAAGCCGGCCAGCGATCCCCTGGTCGGGTTCAGCAACCCCGACTATTATGGCTTCTATCTGGACAAGGCCATCGACGCCGGGGTTGAAAAGACTCGGGGGTAAGCTGGATTCACCTGTCAACCACTAGCCGGAATCCACGTTGTAGCCATAAGTTGGCATACCAATACGGAGGCATCATGAAGATCTGGCAAGTGGTGGGTATTCTGGGACTGACGGCGCTGACGGGAACGGCCTATGCCGACCATCCGCAACTGGGCACCATCCTGGGCGGCGGCATTGGCGGGGCTGCGGGCGCGGCCATCGGCTCTAATGTGGATGGCCGCAATGGCGCCATCCTGGGCGGTGCGATCGGCGGTGCGGCCGGGGCTGCGGTGGGCAGCTCGGTTGACCAGGGGCGCTATCGCGATAGATATGTACCGACGGGTTACCGCACCTATCGCAATGACTGGCATGACAACGGCCGCCATCGTGGCCACTACAAGCGTAAGCACTACCGTCATCACCACGACGACTGAGCCTTTCACCAACTGCCTGTGCGGCCTTGCTGCACAGGCTGTGTCTTTTCCGGTATAGTTGCACTATTTCTTGTGCAGGATGCAGCAATGACCGGAGACCAGAAATCCTCCCCGACAGCAGGATCAGCCGAAACGTCCAAGCCCTGGACCGGCCGCTTCACGGCACCCACCGATGCCTTCGTCGAAGCTTTCACCGCTTCCATTGATTTTGACAAGCGCCTCTATGCCCAGGATATCCGCGGCTCGATGGCGCATGCCCGCATGCTGGGGCAGGTCGGGGTGCTGAGCCCGCAGGAAGCGGAGCAGATCACGGTGGGCCTGGCGCAGGTGCAGGCTGAAATCGAGGCCGGCCAGATGCGCTTTCAGATGTCCCTGGAAGACATCCACATGCATGTGGAGACGCGCCTGACCGAGCTGATCGGCGATGTCGGCAAGAAACTGCATACCGGGCGTTCCCGTAACGATCAGGTGGCCACCGATGTGCGCCTTTATACCCGCGAGTCCATCGACGCCATTCTGGCGGGCATCGTCCGTCTGGAACAGGCCCTGCTGGGTCTCGCCGAGCGCGAGGCCGATACCATCCTGCCCGGTTTCACCCACCTGCAGGTCGCCCAGCCCGTTACCTTCGGACATCACCTGCTGGCCTACTTCGAGATGCTGCACCGCGATGCCCAGCGCCTTGTCGATACCCGCCGGCGCGTGAACGTGCTGCCGCTCGGGGCCGCGGCGCTGGCCGGCACCACCTTCCCGATTGATCGTGAGTTCGTGGCCCGCGAGCTTGGTTTCGAGGCCGTGGCTGAAAACAGCCTGGATGCCGTGTCCGACCGCGACTTTGCCATCGAGACCGTGTTTGCCCTGTCATTGTTGATGGTGCATCTGTCGCGTTTCGCCGAGGAACTCATCCTCTGGTCCTCGCCGCAGTTTGGCTTCATCGAGTTGTCCGACAGTTTTTGCACCGGTTCGAGCATCATGCCGCAGAAAAAGAATCCGGACGTGCCCGAGCTGGTGCGGGGCAAGAGCGCGCGCGTGATCGGGGCCCTGCAGACCCTGCTGGTACTGATGAAGGGGCAGCCTCTGGCCTACAACAAGGACAATCAGGAAGACAAGGAGCCGCTCTTCGATGCCCTGGACACCGCGCGCGGCAGCCTCAAGGTCTTTGCCGAGATGTTGCCGGAGATGACGGTGCGCCGCGAGAACATGCGCGCGGCGGCCCTCAAGGGCTTTGCCACGGCCACGGATCTGGCGGACTACCTGGTGCGCAAGGGCTTGCCCTTTCGCGCCGCTCACGAGGTGGTGGGCAAGGCGGTGCGCCATGCCATAGAGGCCGGTTGCAACCTTGAAGACCTGCCGCTGGAGACCTTGCGGGGCTTTTCACCGCTGATCGAGGCCGATGTGCAGGACGTGCTCACCTTGGAAGGCTCGGTGAATGCCCGTAATCACATCGGCGGTACGGCTCCCGCCCAGGTGCGCGCCGCCATAGACCGTGCCCGGCAGCGCCTGGCCGGACTGGAGGCCTGATGCGTATCTCTCGCTTTGCGCTGTTTTTACTGGTTCCCCTGAGCCTTGCGGCCTGTGGCAAGAAGGGCGCGCTTTATCTGCCTGATGAGGCGGATCGGCAACAGTCCTCCGACAGCCATCTGATCGGGCCCGTTGCTGCCCCGACCGCCTCGACCCGCAGCGAATCTGGCCCTGCGCCAGAGCTGTCGCCAGGCGCGCCGGCGGATACGCCGCCCCCGACAGCACCGGCAACATCACCGGGCGCCACGCCGTTTTCCAATCCTCCCTGAAGTGATGCTCATATGAATGCATTTTCCTATCGCCAGGGTGTGCTGCACGCCGAGGGCATACCCTTGTCCGCCATCGCCGAGGCCGTGGGCACGCCAGTCTATGTCTATTCCCGGGCGGCTATCGTTGAGCGCTACCGGGCCTTTGCCGATGCGCTCGGCCCCAATGCCCTGGTCTGTTTCGCAGTCAAGGCCAACTCCAATCTGGCGGTGCTGCAGGTATTGGCGGTCCAGGGCGCGGGCTTTGACATCGTTTCCGGGGGCGAACTGGCGCGGGTGCTGCGTGCCGGCGGTGATCCGGGCAAGGTGGTATTCTCCGGCGTGGGCAAGTCCGATGCCGAGATCCGCGCCGCGCTGGAGGCTGGCATCTTCTGCTTCAATGTGGAATCCGAGGCCGAGCTCCTGCGCATCGATGCCATTGCCGGGCAGCTCGGCAAGATCGCGCCGATTGCCCTGCGCGTCAATCCCGATGTCGATCCCAAGACCCATCCCTACATCTCCACCGGGCTTTCGGAAAACAAGTTCGGCATCCCGATTGCGGTGGCGGCCGATGTCTATCGCCGGGCGGCGAGGCTGCCCCATATCGGGATTCGTGGCATTGCCTGTCACATCGGTTCGCAACTGCTCGATCTCTCGCCGATTCGTGATGCCGCGCAGCGCCTGCTGCTCCTGAATCAGACCTTGGCGGGAGAGGGGATCGAAGTCCAACATTTGGACCTCGGTGGCGGGGTGGGAATCCGCTATCGTGATGAAGTGCCACCGAGCCCCGAGGACTATGCCGGGATGGTGCATGCCGCGCTTGGCGACATGCCGCATGCCCGGGTGTTTGAACTGGGGCGCGCGCTGGTAGGAAATGCCGGGCTGCTGTTGACGCGCATCGAGTATCTCAAGCAGGGCGAGGACAGGCACTTCTGTGTCGTGGACGCCGCCATGAATGACCTGATGCGGCCAACGCTTTATGACGCCTATCACGACATTCTGCCCCTGCGGCAGTCTGATGGCGAGCAGCGGCAATACGATGTGGTTGGACCCATTTGCGAAAGCGGCGACTTCCTGGCCAAGGGCCGCAGGCTTCCGGAGCTGGCGGAAGGCGAGTTGCTCGCCGTGATGAGCGCCGGGGCCTACGGCTTTGTCATGAGCAGCAATTACAATACCCGTCCGCGGGTGCCGGAGGTGATGGTGGATGGCGAGCAGTTTCATGTCGTCCGCCGTCGCGAGACCCTGGAGGATCTGTTCGGTCCGGAGGAGATGTTGCCGCGCTGAATCGCTCAATAAAGAGGAGGTGTGGGATGCAGCCAGGCATGGTGCTCGAGAGCATGGCCTTTGTTTACAATGACACGATTCCTTACCGGCATAGCTGCGATGGCGGCGGTGTCATTCCGTCCTTCCGCTGGATTCACGTGCCCCCCCAGACCAAGAGCCTGGTGCTCGTCATGCGCCAGCGCGAGGCGCCCGAGGACCAGCAGGTGCACTGGCTGCTTTACGATCTGCCGGTGATGCCCAACATCATCCACGAAGGCGGCATGCTGCCCGAGGGGGCCAAGGTCGGACGCAACGACTTCGGCGAGATGGCCTACCGGCCGGTCTGCCACACACCCGACCACCACTTGGTGCACTACATCTTCACGCTTTATGCCACTGACCTGCCGACGCTGGGCCTGCCCGAAGGGGCGAGCTGGCATGAAGTCCGGGAAAAGCTGCGCAAGCCCCGCGAAGGCGTCAACAATGCCGAGGCCTACAAGCGCGGCGACAATGAAACGCCGGGACCGGGGCAGGATGCCATGGCCTGGGAATGGCATGAACTCGGGCATGTGATCGGCTATACCCAGCTCATCGGCCGCTACGCCAGGGACATCGAGACCCACGTGCCGGGTGTTGATCGCAGCCTCTGATCCGGGTTGATCTCTGCAGCGAATCTCTACCGGTCTGATGCTGTGTCTGGATCAGCTCTCCCAACCGCCCGGCCGGATTGCCTGCCGGGCAGATCCCTTGATCCTGCCTTCTAGCCCTTCTGGCAGCGAAGGCCTGCCCGGACTATACTTTCATGCACACAGGTTCCTTGGCGCTTCCTGGAAATCTGCCCAAATCCTCCTTCAAGCCAGCCACAAGAGCAGGAACATGGAATACCATCACTCCCTTTGCGAGTACATGCATTGAGCCTGACAGGATTGCGCTTCAGCAAGATGCACGGGCTTGGCAACGATTTCGTCGTCATCGATGGCCTGCGCCAGCAGGTTCGACTCAGCGCGGATGACATCCGCCTGCTGGCCGACCGGCGCTTTGGCGTTGGTTGCGATCAGGTGTTGCTGGTGGAGGCGAGCCAGGATCCGCGGGCGGATTTCCGCTATCGCATCTTCAACGCCGATGGCGGTGAGGTGCAGCAATGCGGCAATGGCGCCCGCTGTTTCGCGCGCTTCGTGCGGGACCAGGGCCTGACCCGCAAGGATGCCATCCCGGTGGAGACGCTGTCGGGCCTGATCACCCTGCATGTTCAACAGGACGGGCAGGTGCGGGTGGACATGGGCGCGCCAATCCTGGAGCCCGCCCGCATTCCGTTTCGCGCGGCCGGGCAGGCCCTGCGCTATCCATTGAAAATCGCAGATCAGCTCATTGAAATCGGCGCGGTGTCGATGGGCAACCCCCACGCGGTTTTGCTGGTCGAAGGAGTAGCGCAGGCGCCCGTGCAATCCTGGGGGCCGATCATCGAGCGCCATGCCGACTTCCCGGAAAGGGTGAATGTCGGATTCATGGAACGCGTCGCCCCGGATCATATTCGTCTGCGGGTCTGGGAGCGCGGCGCCGGTGAAACCCTGGCCTGTGGCACCAATGCCTGCGCGGCCGTGGTGGTAGGCCGGCTCTGGTCCCTGCTGGCCTCCAAGGTGCGTGTCAGTCTGCCCGGTGGAGACCTTCTCATCCGCTGGGAAGGGCCGGGCCAGCCGGTCTGGATGACCGGGCCCGCGGTCACCGTCTTCGAAGGGACATGGCGCACGGATACCGCAAGGAGAATGCATGCGACAGGAAATGCTGACCCGGATTCACGAATTGCTGCAGGTGCCGCAGGGAGAACTCGAATTCCTGAATAAGCTCAGCGACGAGGAGGGCAACATCCTCGCGCAACATCTGGCCCAGGTGAGTCTGCACTGCCGGCCGGAAATATATACCGACAGACATTGGGAGGACGATTGACTTTGCGGGTGGAAGGGGAAGCAGTTGAAGATGCGAAAGTACTGGAATTTCTACAGATCCACCGGGATTTCTTTCAGCAACATCCCGAAGTCCTGCTCGATCTGAACCTGCCCCATGTGGGGCGGGAAGGGGCGGTATCCCTGATCGAACGGCAGGTCGCGCTCCTGCGGGAGCGCAACGCGCAACTGGAAACCCAGTTGCAATCCCTGCTGGAAGTGGCCCGGGAGAATGACCGCCTGAGCGAGCGCATGCACCACTTCGCCCAGGGACTGCTGGAAGCCGATGATCTCGATGCCAGCATCGACGCCATCCTGACCCGGCTGTCGGAAGACTTCCGGGTGGAGTATGTCTCCATGCGTTTGCTCAAGCCAGCGTGGATGAGTGAGCCCACACGTCAGGAATGGCTGGCTCAGGACCAGCTTGCGCCTTTTCTAGACCTCCTGCCGCTGGGACGGCCCAAGGTGGCGGTGATGCTCGATGATGCCAGGAAGGAACTGCTCTTCGGGCGGGCAGCGCAACTGGTCCATTCCCTGGCCATCCTGCCCCTGCATGCCGGTTCTCCCCTGGGAATCATTGCCCTGGGCAGCCGGGATCCGGAACGCTACAGTCCGAAATCCGGTACCCTGGTGCTGGGCCGGCTCGGCGAACTGGCCACGGCGGGCATTGCCAAATGGCTGCGCCAGGCTGCCTGAACGTCAAGTCGCCCCAAGGCGGGGCAGGACACCCTGACGGATCTGCTTTCGGGCATTTCCGGTAACCGGCTTGCCGGCATCCCGGGAATGCCCCTTGGCAGGGCCGCGCAAGCTGTGCCACTATTTTCCTTTTGCGATTGCATCAGGAGACAGCGATGGCCACGGAATGGACGGCACCCCTGCATGGCACCACAATCCTGTCCGTGCGGCGCGGTGGACAGGTGGCGCTGGGCGGCGATGGGCAGGTGAGCCTCGGCAATACGGTGATGAAGGCCAATGCGCGCAAGGTTCGCCGTCTGCACAACGGCAAGGTGCTGGCGGGTTTCGCCGGTGCCACGGCGGATGCCTTCACGCTGTTCGAGCGCTTCGAGGCCAAGCTGGAGCAGTATCGCGGCAATCTGACCCGGGCGGCCGTGGAACTGACCAAGGACTGGCGCACCGATCGCGTGCTGCGCCGCCTGGAGGCCCTGCTGGCGGTGGCGGACCATGAAAGCTCGCTGATCATCACCGGCAATGGCGATGTGCTGGAGCCCGAGCAGGGCATCATCGCCATCGGTTCGGGCGGGCCCTTTGCCCTGTCGGCTGCCCGCGCCCTCTACGAGAACACCGATCTGCCGGCCCGCGCCATCGTCGAGCAGGGCTTGAAAATCGCCGGCGACATCTGCATCTATACCAATCAGAACCATACCATCGAGGAGCTGTGAGTCCGGCAGGGACACCCCTGCGCAATCAGCCATCCTCCCTGTATCACGAGAGACCTCACCATGTCCGAAATGACCCCCCGCGAGATCGTCCAGGAGCTGGACAAATTCATTGTCGGCCAGGCGGAGGCCAAGCGGGCCGTGGCCATCGCGCTGCGCAACCGCTGGCGGCGTTCCCAGGTGGCCCTGGGCCTGCGCGAGGAGATCACGCCCAAGAACATCCTGATGATCGGGCCCACCGGGGTGGGCAAGACCGAGATTGCCCGCCGCTTGGCCAGCCTGGCCCGGGCACCTTTCATCAAGGTCGATGCCACTAAGTTCACCGAAGTGGGTTATGTCGGGCGTGACGTGGAATCCATCATTCGCGATCTGGTGGATCTGGCGATCAACATGACCCGTGGCGAGGAGACCGTGCGGGTGCGCCAGCAGGCCGAGGAGCAGGCCGAGGAGCGGGTGCTCGACATTCTGTTGCCGGGGCCGCGGGATCCCTATGCGCCGCGCCAGGACGAGAGCGGCACCCGCCAGAAATTTCGCAAGATGCTGCGCGAAGGCCAGCTCGACAGCAAGATCATCGAGGTCGAGCTGAGGGCGCCCAAGGTCGGTGTGGAGATCATGGCGCCGCCCGGCATGGAGGAGATGACCAGCCAGTTGCAGGAAATGTTCTCCAACATGGGCCCGCAGCGCACCAAGACGCGCAGCGTCTCCGTGCGGGACGCGCTGAAGCTCCTGGCCGAGGAGGAAGCGGCGAAACTGGTCAACGAGGACGAGATCAAGCAGCGCGCCCTGGAGCGGGTGCAGTCCCACGGCATCGTCTTCATCGATGAAATCGACAAGGTGGCATCAAAGGGTGGCGAATCGCGCGGCCCGGACATCTCGCGCGAGGGCGTGCAGCGCGACCTGCTGCCACTGGTGGAGGGCAGCACGGTCAGCACCAAGCATGGCATGGTCAAGACCGACCACATCCTCTTCATCGCCTCGGGCGCCTTTCATCTCTCCAAGCCCGCCGACCTCATTCCGGAGCTGCAGGGCCGCTTGCCCATCCGGGTGGAGCTCAAGAGCCTGGACGTGGAGGACCTGGTGCGGATTCTCACCGAGCCGGAGGCCGCGCTCACGCGCCAGTACCAGGCCCTGATGGCGACCGAGGGCGTGACGCTCAGCTTCACCGAGGATGGCGTGCGCCGGCTGGCCGAGATCGCCCAGCAGGTGAACGAGCGGGTGGAGAACATCGGCGCGCGCCGCCTGCATACGGTGATGGAGCGTCTGCTGGAAGAAATCTCCTTCGAGGCTTCCGACCAGGCAGGACAGAGCGTGACGGTCGATGCCGAGTACGTCGGCGCGCATCTAGGCAACCTGGTGCAGGATCAGGATCTGTCGCGCTACATTCTTTGAACCGGGGCGGCAGGGGCTGCGGTGCTCAGAAGTTACCGGATGCGCACTGCAGGCACATCAGTCCCTCCTGGCGCCACATCTCCACCACCCGGTCCCGGTCTTCCACCACAAAGGCCACGCGTGACCTGTCCACATGCGCCAGCAGCTCGCGCTTGACCTCGACATCGCTGCGCCGGTCCTGCACCGGCCGCATGTAGAGTTCATGGTATTGCACGCCTTCCCGGGCCAGCCAGGCCTTGGTGACGCCGCGCAGGTTGTCGGGCCGCCCGGTACAGAGAATGATGTGAAAGCCGGCATCGAACAGCGTGTTGCAGAGCTGCACCATGGGCGCGATGGCGGGGTCCTCGGCAATGCCGGAGAAGAAGGCCTTCCAGTTCTTCGGGCGCTTTTCCAGATGATGCAGGCGCGCCGAGACATCGGCCAGGGTGCCGTCGATATCGAAGATGACGATGTCCTGCCTGGTTTGCATGCTTAAATCCCATTCTTGCCAATGTGACAGATGTAGCCGCTGCCGAGGCCCGGGGAAATCCCCCCAAGGCGGGATGACTCTGCAACGGATGCGCCCGCTCATGCGCCATGCTATCTTTTGGGAATTTCGTATTTCCGGAGCCTTTCCCGTTTATGTCCGTCAATGCCAGCGCCCAGCAAAAAGCCGCCATCCTCACCGAGGCCCTGCCTTATATCCAGCGTTTTCGCGGCAAGACCATCGTCATCAAGTATGGCGGCAACGCCATGACTGACGAGCATTTGAAACAGGACTTCGCGCGTGACGTGGTCCTGATGAAGCTGGTGGGCATGAATCCCGTGGTGGTTCACGGCGGTGGCCCGCAGATCGGCGAGACCCTGACGCGCATGGGCGTGACCAGCGAATTCATTGCCGGCATGCGCGTGACCGACGCCCAGACCATGCAGGTGGTCGAAATGGTGCTGGGTGGTCAGGTCAACAAGGAAATCGTCAATCTGATCAATCAGGCGGGCGGCCGGGCGGTGGGGCTGACCGGCAAGGATGCCTGCCTGATCCGGGCGCGCAAGCTGCTGGTGCGCGACAGGGCCAGCGCAAATCCGGACGATCTGGTCGATGTCGGTCAGGTGGGCGAGGTGGAGCGCATCGAGCCCGATCTGATTCATCTGATAGCCGAGCAGGACATGATCCCGGTGATCGCGCCGATTGGCGTCGGGCCTGCGGGCGAGACCTACAACATCAATGCCGATCTGGTGGCCGGCAAGCTGGCCGAGACGCTCAAGGCGGAGAAATTCATCCTGATGACCAACGTTGCCGGATTGCTGGACAAATCAGGCACGCTGATGACCGGACTCAGCCCCGAGCGGGTGGAGGGCCTGATTGCCGACGGTACCATCCATGGCGGCATGCTGCCCAAGATCGCTTGTTGCCTGTCGGCCGTGCAGCACGGGGTCAGGACCGCGCACATCATCGATGGCCGGGTGGAACACGCCCTGCTGCTGGAGGTCTTCACCGACGAGGGTGTGGGCACCCTGATCGGTGGCGAGGCCTGAAGCCCTGGTCGAGCATCTTGTTTTATCCTGGGAGACATCATGCAACTGGAAAGCAGCCTGCGGCAGTACTTCGACAACACCCGTCTGGTCGCTGAACTTTGCGAGCGCGGCGGCTGGCCGGATACCCGCGAACTCCTATTGAACCTTGAGCGGGTGGATGCGCAGGGCGATCATCTGGATGTGGACTGTGAGATCCGCTTCGAGGAGATCCTGATGCTGGGCTGTGGCGGGGTGGGCAAGCGCATCCCGCGCACCGGGTACTTCCACCTGCGGGTGAATGCAGAAAGTGGCGCCGTGGAAGCGGCGCGACTGCGCTGAACCCGCTCCGGCCCCGGCGCACTTCGGCCCGCTCGCGGCGCCTCCCAGTGGGCCGCCAGGTCTATCTTTTCGACCTCGACAACACGCTCTTCAACGCCAACCTGCACGTGTTTCCGCGCATGCACGGGCATATCAATGCCTATATCATGGAGCACCTGGCGCTGGAGGAGCAGGCTGCGGACCGCTTGCGTCACCAATACTGGCGCCGCTACGGTACCACCCTGCATGGCCTGATGGCCCTGCACCAGGTCGATCCGCTGGATTATCTCCATCGGGTGCATCCCGAGGACCTGGTGCTCGAGATCGCGCCCGATGCCCGGCTGCGCGCCATGCTGCTGCATCTACCCGGGCGCAAGTTCGTGTTCACCAACAGCCTGCGGCAGCACGCCGAGCGCGTCCTGCAGCGCCTGGGAGTGGCGGATCTCTTTGAGGACGTGTTCGACGTGGTTGCCGCGGATTACAAGCCCAAGCCGCACCCGGCCGCCTACCGTCGCATACTTCGCCACATCGGTGTGCCGGCCAGGCAATGCATCATGGTCGAGGATACCCTGGCCAATCTCGTCACTGCCAAGCGTCTGGGCATGCGCACGATCTATGTGCATCCGCGCCTGCGGCGCTTCCGCTGCACGGACTGGCACTGCCGCAGCGTTTATGAGATTCGCGCTTATTCGGCGCGCCCGACTGCCTGATCGCTGTCTTGGGCCGGATTGCCGGTGGCGGTGCCGGTATCCGGTGCAAGGGGGTCCACGGGGGCCGTGGCCAGACTGGTGTAATCCGCCTGGATCTTCTCGCCGGCCACGGCCGCAAAGGCACCCCTGGCCGGTGTAAAGAACCTGAAGGGCAGGGAGGTGATCCTGCCGCTCACGTTCTTCTGGATCGAGAAATGCAGGTGCGGGCCATCGGAAAAGCCGCTGGTACCCGCCTCACCGATCTTCATGCCAGCCTCCACGCGCTGGCCCGCCTGCACCGTCACGCTATCCTTCTGGAGGTGGAAGTATTCCGCCCAGGTGCCGTCATCGTGCAGGATGCGCACGTAGTTGGCCTTCTTGCGGAATTCCTCGGACTTGCCGCCATCGCCAAACTGGCTTTCCGTATCGGTGACCACGCCTGCGCGGGCGGCCAGGATGTCGGCGCCGCGCGGCATGGCGATATCCACGGCATAATAGGAATCTGGCGTATTGTGAGTGATCACCGGTCCGCCATGGGCCTGGCTGATGCGATACTGCTTGCCATCGGCGAAGGGCAGACGATACAGCGCCTCAGCGTTCTGTTCGGCGGCGGGATCACCGATCGACCAGTTGTACTGATAGGCGCTGGCGGCGGATGTCTGTTCCGCTGCTGTCGGCAGTACCGTGACTTCCAGCCGGGTATGCGCCGGTATCAGGATCTTCACGGGCTCGGCATGCTCTCCGGCGATACTGCCCAGATGCAGTCTCAGATCAACGGGAAAACGGCCATCATTGACGGCGGCGATGGCGGTGCCCTGAGTGGATTTTTCGGAAGTGACCTTGAAGGGATATTCACTTGCAGAGGCCAGGGACATTGCGGACAGATTGAGTGCGATTGCTGCGATCGCGAAACCGAACTTCATTTCGAAACCTTGCTCCGGATGATTCGGGGAAGACCACCAAGGCGGGATTGCGCTTGTCTTCAAAGGATAAATAGGCAGTAACTGAAAAAAGGCAAGATGAGCATGGGTCAGGCCGGGGCCGGATGAGGCAGCCTGACAATATAGTAAACAGTCCCGGTTCAAGTGGCCAACCGTGTGAAGGACTTTGCGAATCGTGAGTGTCTACGAGGTTCAGGGTATCTCATGACAGTGCTCCTTTAGTTACGTGGGCGTCGCCTCTTGCGCGGGGAGTATATTCAGGTAAGATAGTAATAGTTTACTCACTTTTAGGGGCCGTAACAATGAGCACCCGTGTAAAACATCTACCCGCGGATGAGCGGCGCGCTGTTACCGTTGAGGCGGTGATCGAACTGGCTGCCGAACAGAATCCCAACGACATCACCACCTCCGCCATTGCCAAGCGTATGGGCCTGACCCAGGGCGCGCTGTTTCGTCACTTCCCAAGCAAGGACGCCATCCTGCAGGCAGTCATGGCCTGGGTGGCGGAACGCCTGCTCTCACGGGTTGACAAGGCCGCCCAGTGCGCTGCGTCTCCGATTGCCGCGCTGGAAGCAATCTTCATGACCCATATTGATTTCGTGGCTGAACATCCCGGGGTGCCGCGGATGATGTTTGGCGAATTGCAACGTGCGGGAGAGACTGCCCCCAAGCGCATGGTGCAGACGCTCATCCGCCATTATGGTGAACGTTTGCATCGGCTGATTGAGGAGGGCAAAGCACAAGGGGGACTGAACCCCGAGTTGGATACCGAGGCGGCCGCCACCCTCTTCATCGGTACCATCCAGGGCCTGGTAATGCAATCGCTGTTGGCCGGCGATGTTGCCAACATCCGCCGCGATGCACCGAGGGTCTTTGCCATCTTCCGACGTGGCATCGGGAGCGCACAATGAAACGTTTACCACTGCAAGGTCGCACCCTGGCGCTCTTGGCCGTCATCGTCCCGTTGCTTGCACTCTTCATCTACGTTGGCCTGCGATCCGGCCCGCTGGCACCGGTTTCGGTGACTGTGGTGACAGTCGATTCGCGGGCGGTCACGCCGGCTCTGTTCGGGATCGGCACGGTGGAAGCGCGCTACACCTACAAGATCGGGCCGACGTTTGCCGGGCGCATCAAACGTTTGGAAGTGCATGTGGGCGACCAGGTCAAGGCCGGACAGGTACTGGGTGAAATGGATCCAGTCGATCTCGATGATCGGGTCCGTTCACAGGCATCGGCATTCAAGCGTGCGGAAGCGGCTTTGCGCGAAGCGGAGGCCCGGCAAGCCTATGCGCAAGCCCAGGCGCGCCGCTATGAGCAATTGTTCGCGGTGCGCTCGACTAGCGAGGAAATCGTCACTACCAAGCGGCAGGAGCTGCAGATTGCCGATGCCGCCCTATCCGCTGCCCGGGAAGATATTGCCCGGACACGCTCCGACCGCGAAGCACTGATTGCGCAGAGGAACAATCTGCGCCTGATCGCGCCGGTCGACGGTGTAGTTGCCGTGCGCGATGCCGATCCTGGCACGACCATTATCGCAGGTCAGGCCGTGGTGGAAGTGATCGACCCCAAGAATTTGTGGGTCAATGTGCGCTTCGACCAGATCAGCGCATCCGGACTTGCCGCAGGCTTGCCCGCCCGCATCACCCTGCGCTCGCGCGGCGGCCAGACCTTGAAAGGCCGGGTATTATGGGTGGAGCCGAGGGCGGATGCCATTACCGAGGAGATCCTGGCCAAAGTAGTCTTCGATAGGATTCCTGAGCCCTTGCCGTCCATTGGTGAACTGGCCGAAGCCACGGTTAACTTGCCGGCGCTCCCGGCCGCACCGCTGATCCCCAACGCTGCCGTCCGGCGTGAGGGCGACAAAGTCGGGGCCTGGAAAATCGTGGATGGTGATCTGCGTTTTTTCCCGGTCAAGTTCGGCGCTTCCGACCTCAATGGCTACGTGCAGGTGCGCGAAGGGCTCAGCAATGGGGACCAGGTCGTGACCTATAGCGAAAAGGCACTGACGGCCCGTAGCCGCGTCCATGTAGTCGACCGCATCCCGGGAGTCTCAGAATGATCAGCTTGGCCGGCCGCGACATTCTTCATGCCTGGGGAAAGTTCGTCTTCACCGGCATCGGTCTGGGTCTACTGATTGGCGTCACCCTAGTCATGGCCGGGGTGTATCGGGGCATGGTGGACGACGGCAAGGCGCTGCTCGACAACAGCGGCGCCGACCTTTGGGTCGTGCAAAAGGACACGCTGGGTCCTTACGCGGAATCGTCCAGCCTCAACGATGATGTGTACCGCGCCATCCTCGCCATGCCGGGAGTCGCCCAGGCAGCGAACGTGACCTACCTGACCATGCAGGCACGCAAGGGCGAGAGTGATGTGCGCACCATGGTAGTTGGCATCGTGCCCGGCGGCACGGGCGCGACGCCGGGCTGGCCACCTTATCTCGTCGCTGGGCGCCAGATCACGCGCGGTCACTACGAGGCGGTGGCCGACATCGCCACCGGGTTCAAACTGGGGGATCGCCTCACCGTTCGCCGCAATCATTACACCGTCGTCGGGCTGACACGGCGTATGGTATCGTCCAGTGGCGACCCAATGGTATTCATTCCGCTCAAGGATGCCCAAGAGGCCCAGTTCCTCAAGGACAATGACGCCATCTGGCAAAGCCGCCGTCGTACCGAGGCAAATCCGGCGCTCAACCGGCCAGGTGTGCCCGGCCTGCTGGATGCGGTGATCGCATCACAAAGTACCAACCCGTTTGTCAATGCCGTGCTGGTTACGCTAAAGCCCGGTCATGCGCCCGAAGAGGTGGCCGAATCCATCCGGCGCTGGAAGCGTTTGACGGTCTACACCCGGGCACAGATGGAAGACATCCTCGTCGGCAAGCTGATCGCCACCTCGGCCAAGCAGATCGGCATGTTCCTGGTGATTCTGGCCATCGTCAGCGCGGCCATTGTCGCCTTCATCATCTACACACTGACCATGGACAAGATCCGCGAGATCGCGGTCTTGAAACTCATCGGCACACGCAACCGCACCATCGCCGCGATGATCATGCAGCAGGCGCTCGCCTTGGGCGTGATCGGTTTCGTGGTCGGCAAGATCACAGCCACTTTTTCAGCGCCCCTGTTTCCCAAGTACGTCCTCTTGATGCCGTTCGACTCAATCGCCGGTTTTTTCGCCGTGCTCGTGATCTGCGTGCTGGCCAGCATCGTCGCCATTCGCATGGCACTCAAGGTCGATCCGGCCGAAGCCATTGGAGGGTGATATGAGTGGCAAGGGCATTCGCATCGAAGGTTTGAAAAAACGCTATGGCGAGGGCGACACTGCTGTCGATGCCCTGAAGGGCGTGAACATGCAGGTGGCGCCCGGCGAAGTGGTAGGCCTGATCGGCCCTTCCGGTTCGGGCAAGAGCACCCTGCTCAAATGCCTGGGCGCGGTAATTGATCCGACCGGCGGTCGCATGACGCTGGGCGATGAAGCGATCTACGACAATGGCTGGAGAGTCCGTGATCTGCGCGCCTTGCGACGGGACAAGATTGGTTTCGTATTCCAGGCGCCCTATCTGATTCCGTTTCTCGATGTCACCGACAACGTGGCGCTGCTGCCGATGCTCGCAGGCGTCGCCAATGGGGAGTCGCGCGCGAAGGCACTGGAACTGCTCACGGCGCTGGATGTACAACACCGGGCTCGCGCAATGCCCTCGCAACTCTCCGGTGGCGAGCAGCAACGGGTTGCCATCGCGCGCGGGCTGGTCAATCGTCCGCCGGTGATCCTGGCCGACGAGCCCACCGCGCCGCTGGACTCCGAGCGTGCCATGGCGGTCATCCGCATCCTCAACGACATGGCGAAGAAGTACGAGACCGCGATCATCGTCGTCACCCACGACGAAAAGATTATCCCCACCTTCAAGCGCATCTACCACATCCGTGACGGCGTGACCCATGAAGAGGCTGGTGAAGGGCGAGGTTTTGATTGACTTTGAAAGTAAAGGAGCGGGCACCTTGACGAGCGACAGCATGAATCTGTTCAAGCTGGAGCACCAGAGCTTCCATAAACCGTTTGTGGAGCATTTCCATGTGCAACGCTGAAGTGACGCACAGTCTCGGCGTTCACCGCACGGAGACCGACTACAACTCCGCTCGCGCACTCGCGGCATTGATTCTTGCCGGATTGCTAGCCGGCTGTGCCGCCGGACCCGATTTCAAACGGCCGGTGATCCCAGATGTACCCGGCTACACAGCGGCGCCTTTGCCAGCGCAAACAGCATCCGCACCCACGACCTTGGGAGATGCGCAGCACTTCAGCGCAGGTGCGAGCGTGAATGCGCAGTGGTGGCATGGTCTGGGTTCATCCAAGCTCGATGCGCTGATCGAGCAGGCTTTTCAGGCCAGCCCAACACTGGCTTCTGCCAAGGCCACCTTGCGGCAGGCACAGGAATTCTATGCGGCGCAGGCGGGATCGACGCTTTATCCTCAAGTGGATGCCGGCATCGGCGCCCAGCGTCAACGCCTGAGTCCAAGTATCTTGGGACAGGCCGGCGATGCGCGGGAATTCAGTCTGTACAATGCCAATATCGGCGTGCAGTACCAACTCGACTTGCCCGGAGGCAACCGGCGCGCACTGGAAGCGCTGGCCGCCCGCGCCGAGTATCGGCGCTACGAATTGGAAGGTGCGCGCCTGACCTTGGCGGCGAACATTGTTACCACCGCCATCACCCAGGCCAGGCTCGCGGGGCAAATCCGGGCCACGGAGGCCATCCTCGGCGCTCAGGGCGAACAATTGCACCTCACCCGAGAGCGGGTTCGCCTCGGTCAGGCTGCGCCGGACGACGTGCTGGCCTTGCAAACCCAGGTGGAGCAGACCCGCGCTGGAATTCCCTTGCTGCGCAAGCAACTCCAGCAGAACGAACATCTACTGGCCGTGCTCGCGGGCCGGGCGCCGGGCACTGGAGGCTTGCCTACCTTCACCCTGGAGGGGTTCACCCTTCCGTCTGATCTGCCGCTGGTTCTGCCGTCAGAATTGGTGCGCCGTCGCCCCGATATTCAGGCCGCGGAAGCCCTGTTGCATGCCGCCAACGCGGAATACGGCGTCGCGGTCGCCAAGTTGTACCCACAACTCACTATCAGTGCCAGCCTCGGTTCGCAGGCATTAAGCACGGGCGCATTGTTCGGCAGTGGCTCTGCGGTATGGAGTTTCATCGGGCAGTTGACCCAACCACTTTTCAATCCCGGGCTGCCTGCCGAAAAGCGGGCGTCATTGGCCGCATTCGATGCGGCGGCGGCAAATTACCAAAGCGTCGTGCTCGAAGCCCTACGCAACGTGGCCGACGTGTTGCGGGCACTGGACAATGATGCACAAACACTGGCTGCGCTGACCACCGCCGATAACGCAGCACGGGGCTCGCTGGAATCCATGCAAAGGCAATATGCACTAGGCGCCGCCAGTTATATCCAACTGCTCACCGCACAAGAGCAGGCGCAACAGAATCGAATCAACCTGATTGCGGCCCAGGCACAACGCCTCGTAGATAGTGCCGCTTTGTACCAGGCATTGGGTGGTGGAGGCTGGGACGACGCCAGTTGAAAACTTGAAGAATGGCTTTGTTTGTTGAATCGTCCCGGATTTTGAACTGACACGCAAGAGTTGGATGCAATCTTGGAGGAATTGGTACCGCAAGACCTCTAGCCATCGACCTGGTTGAACATGTTATGCAAGATGCTGAATATCGGGCTGGGCCATGGTGAAATAAAAATCCCCGCACTGGCGCGGGGATCTGGATGCGAGAGTGATCGGCGCTTATGGGCTCTCGGCCAGCGGCCCCAGGAATTGTCGCAGCTTGGCCATGGCCTGTTTTTCCAGCTGACGCACCCGCTCCGCGGAAATGCCCAGTTCGGCACCCAGGGTCTGCAGGGTCTTGGGTTCTTCCTGCAGCCAGCGGTTTTGGATGATCAGGCGGTCACGTTCAGGCAGACTGCTCAGAGCTGCCTGCAGGGATTCACTTTGCTGCTCCTCCCAGTCGCGTTCACTGAGCTGCTCGGCGGGAGAGGCCGTTTCGTCCGCGAGTTCGCTGATGAAGGCATGATGGCTGTCGGCATCGTTGTCGTCCGGGCTTTCCAGCGGCAGGTCGCGGCCATTGAGGCGCGCCTCCATCTCGAAGACTTCCTCGGGCGTCACGCCGAGTTCCGACGCTAGCGCCTTGCTTTCCTGCTCACCGATCCAGCCAAGACTCTGGCGGCTGCTGCGCAGGTTGAAAAACAGCTTGCGCTGCGCCTTGGTGGTGGCAATCTTGACGATGCGCCAGTTGCGCAGGATGTATTCCTGGATCTCGGCCTTGATCCAGTGCACGGCAAATGAGACCAGCCGCACGCCCCGGTCCGGGTCGAATCGCCGCACCGCCTTCATCAGCCCGATATTGCCCTCCTGAATGAGGTCGGGTTCCGGTAGGCCATAGCCCCGGTAGCCCCGGGCGATGCGTACCACGAAGCGCAAATGACTGGCGATGAGCCGGTAGGCGGCATTCAGATCATTGTTGTCGCGCAGTGACCGTCCCAGCTGAGCCTCTTCTTCCGCGCTCAACATGGGCTGGCTGTTTACCGCGCGCAGGTAGCTGCCGAGATCCTCGGCAGACGGCGCTAAGGTGATTGGCATACTGCTCATGGTGTCCTCCGATCCCTGTTTGTATTGTTTTGACTCATGGGACAAAGAAAAGTTTACAAGCTAATTACATACCAAGCAATTGATCGCAAAGCACTACTGTGCCCGTCTCAGATGCCGCTGGGTAGCCAGCAGGGCGCCTGACAAGCCCAGCAGCGCGCCGGCGGCCACGAGCAGGGCGCCTTCCTCGGGCGGCAGATAGCGCAACCGGAAAATCTCGCCATATAGGTTCGCCAGCGCGGTGGTGGGCGCCTGCAACAGCGCGATGCCGATTGCTACCATGCCCCAGGCCAGCAGGCCTGCCAGCGCCCCCTGCACCAGGCCGTGATAGATGAAGGGCAATCGTATGAAACCATTGCTGGCGCCGAGCAGCCGGGATATCGCGATTTCTTCCTGGCGGCTGAGGATGCTCAGGCGGATGGTGTTGCCGATGATCAGCATGACGCCGAGCGCCAGCAGGCCGGCAAACAGCCACACGGCCCGCATCACCAGATCAAGCAGGGCCTGCAGTCTGGCGACCCAGTTGAGATCGTACTGGGCGAGATCCACTCTTGGATCCGCAGACCAGGTTTTTACCAGATTTCGAATCTGGTCTGGACGGTAATAGGTCGGATCGATGCCGACCACCAAAGAGGCTGGCAGGGGATTGCCCTCCAGGGCCTCCAGGGCCTCTGCATAACCCGATATCTGTTGGAATTCCGCCAGCGCCGCCTGTTTGTCGATATAGCGAACCTCGCGAATCCCCGGGCGGCGCCGAAGATCCGCCTGCATCGCCCGGGCCTGATCACTCGTGGTCCAGTCGCGCAGAAACAGGGATACCTGGGCCTGTTCCTCCCAGGCCGAGAAGAGATGCCCGGCATTCTTCACCAGCAGATAGAAGCCGGACGGCAATGCCAGAGCAATCGCCAGCACACTCAGGGTCATGAGGCTGCCAAAGGGCTGGTGGATCAGACGGCGGAAGGCATCCAGCAGGGATCGGAGATGACGCATCAGGCGCATATCCGTTCCCCCTCCAGCCGGAGCTGGCCTGATTGCAGGACGAATATCGGGTAGGTCATCCGCTCGATCAGGGCCAGGTCATGCGTGGCGATCAGCACGGTCACGCCAAGCTGATTGAAGTGGCTGAAAAGATCCATGATCTCGCGGCTCAGGTCCGGGTCCAGGTTGCCGGTGGGCTCGTCGGCAATCAGCAGCTTGGGGTTGTGCACGATGGCACGCGCAATGGCCGCCCGCTGCTGTTCGCCACCCGAGAGCTGCTGCGGGCGGTCCTTGGCCCGGCCTGCCAGGCCGACCTGTTCGAGTGCGGCATGCACCCGCGGGCGGACCCGGGAATGCCGTACGCCAGCCACTTCCAGGGTGAGCGCGACGTTGTCATACACATTGCGGTCCATCAACAGCCGATAATCCTGAAACACGATGCCCATTGTGCGGCGCAGCCGGGGGACCTGGCGCGCCTTTAGCTTGCCGAGGTCCTGTCCGTCCACGAACAGGGAGCCGCCCGTGAGCGTCTCGGCGCGGGTGACCAGCTTGAGCAGTGTGCTCTTGCCGGCGCCGGAGGCCCCGGTCAGAAATGCCATGCCGCCCCTGGGCAGGTGAAAGTCGAGATCCTGCAGCACGGCAGGTCGCCCCGGATAGATCTTGCAGACCTTGTTCGCACGAATCATGAGCAGCTATTTTGTGGCAGGTGGACTGAACAGGGCATCGACGAATGCCTCGGCATCGAAGGGGCGCAGATCCTCGGGCCTTTCGCCCACGCCGATATAGCGGATCGGAATCGGCAGGGTCTTGGCCACGGCGGCAATGACGCCGCCCTTGGCGGTGCCGTCGAGCTTGGTGACGCAGATCCCGGTCAGACCGACGGCCTCGTGGAACTGTTTTGCCTGGTTCAGGGCATTCTGGCCGGTACTCGCGTCGATGACAAGCCAGATTTCCTGCGGCGCCTCGGGATCGAGCTTGCCCAATACCCGCTTGACCTTCTTCAGTTCTTCCATCAGATTAGTCTGGGTATGCAGACGCCCGGCGGTATCCGCGATCAGCAGGTCGGCATTGCGGCTGCGCGCGGCGGCAAAGCCGTCATAGATCACCGAGGCGCTGTCCGCGCCGCTATGCTGAGCAATTACCGGCACCCCCACGCGCTGGCCCCATTGCTGCAGCTGCTCGACCGCCGCGGCGCGGAAGGTATCGCCGGCCGCCAGCACCACCTTGATGTCCTGTGCCTGCCATAGCGCGGCCAGTTTGCCGATGGTGGTGGTCTTGCCGGCGCCGTTGATGCCGACCATCATCAGCACCCTGGTCCCGGCATTGCGGCTGGGCTGCCAGGGCTGGGCGCGCGGGCGCAGGATGTCCAGCAGGGAGTCGCGGATGGCCTGGGTCAGGGCCTGGGGATCGGTAAGGTCCTTGCGCCGCACCCGTTCGGTGACCTTGTCCAGGATTTCCGTGGTGGCCTCAAGGCCGATGTCGGCGCTGAGCAGCAGGGCTTCGAGATCTTCCAGGAGTTCATCGTCGATCTGCTTCTTGCCCAGGGTCAGGCGATCCAGGCCGTTGACGAAGCTTTCGCGGGTGCGGGTGAGCCCAGCCTTCATGCGGGCGAAAAAACCCTGCCTTTCTGCAGCTTCGGCTCCGGATTCTTCGGCGCTGGCTTCAGGCGCCTTGTCCCGGCGGAAGAAGTTGAACACGCCCTTGTCAGGCTCTTGCGGGGCGGAAGCCGGGGCTTCATCCGCAAGCGGGGCGGCAGCCTGCTCGACTGGCGTGCTTTCCGGCCCGGACTCAGGCATTTCTGGCATTTCTGGCGCTTCGACCGGCTGCTGGAAATCGCGATCTTCAAGCGGCGAAACAGGGTCGTCCTGTGGCTGGGGCGGGATCTCCTCAGCAGGCTTCCTGAGCCGGAACATGTCGAAGAATGTCTTTTCCTTGGTGGCGGCACTGTCGGAAGGCGCTTGCCTTATGGCATCATGATCCCCGGCCGGGGACTCGTTACCGGTTTCCGGTTCGGCTTCCTTGCCTTTGTTGCGCTTGAAAAAGTCAAACATTGGGGTTTCCGTGACTCGGTTGTCAGTGTCAGGGGAATTTCCGCTAAATATACCCGGTCAGGGCTTTCTGGTCAGCCCGGCCGCTTCGGTCGTCAAACGGGACCGCCTTTCCGGCTGGTCGGATTTGGAGTGCGGGAATCACTATGATCCAATCAAGAAAAAAATCAAGCGTGGCGGTCGGGCTGGTCCTCTGGGCCTGTTCCGGCGCGCTGGCCCTGGCCGATCCGGTCACGGAATTTCAGCTGCCCAATGGCCTGAAAGTGCTGGTCAAACCGGATCATCGCGCGCCAGTGGTGACTTCGCAGATCTGGTACAAGGTGGGCTCCAGCTACGAGAGCAGCGGCTATACGGGCATCTCGCACGTGCTTGAGCACATGATGTTCAAGGGCACGCCCAAGACCCCGCCGGGCCGCTTTTCCCGCATCATTGCCGAACAGGGCGGGCGCGACAATGCCTTTACCAGCCGCGATTACACCGCCTATTTTCAGCAGCTCTCCGCCGACCGGCTCCCCATCAGCTTCGCGCTCGAGTCCGACCGCATGAAGAACCTGCTGTTGCGCGAGGAGGATTTCAGGAAGGAAGTGGAAGTCGTCAAGGAGGAGCGCCGCATGCGTACCGAGAACCAGCCGCGGGCGCGTACCGACGAGATGCTCATGGCAACCGCCTTCGTCGCCAGTGGTTACCATCATCCGGTGATCGGCTGGATGGGCGATCTCGACAGCCTCAAGGTCAGCGACCTGCGCCCCTGGTATCAGCGCTTCTACAGTCCCAACAATGCCACCCTGGTGGTGGTGGGCGACGTGCAACCGCAGGCGGTCAAGGCCCTGGCGGAAAAGTATTACGGGCCCATCAAGCCGTCCACGCTCCCGGAAATCAAGCCGCGGCCCGAGCCCGAGCAGGCAGGGGAGCGGCTGGTGAAGGTGCGGGCCCCGGCCCAGATTCCCTATCTGCTGATGGGTTACCATGTGCCACGCCTGACCCGCAAGGGCCCCAACGAGGAGGCCTATGCGCTGGAGGTGCTGGCGGGGCTCCTGTCCTCGGGCAAGAGCGCCCGCCTGGATCAGAATCTGGTGCGTGGCAGCCAGGTGGCGAGTGGCGTGGAAGCCGGATACGAGCTGGTCAGCCGTGATCCGGGCCTTTTCTATCTCGGTGGCACGCCGGCGAACGGCAAAAGCAATGCCGATCTGCGCAAGGCCCTGGAGGCAGAGATCCGCAAGCTGCAGGAACAGCCGGTGAACCCGGCGGAACTGGAGAAGGTCAAGGCGCAATTGGCCGCCGGCGAAACCTTCAGCCGCGATTCCGGTTTCTATCAGGCCATGCAGCTGGGCACCTATGAGACGGTGGGCCTGGACTGGCGCCAGTACGAGCAGTATGTGCCGGCCATCCGCGCCGTGACCCCCGCCCAGGTGCAGGCGGTCGCGCGCAAGTACCTGGTGGACAGCAATCGCACGGTGGCCGAACTCGATCCCTTGCCGCCGGTCAACCCGCAAGCGAATACCCAGGGAGCACCCGCCCATGCGCATTAAACTGCTCGGTTTTCTGTTCCTGCTCGTCCCCTTGCCGGCCCTGGCGGTCGACATCCAGACCTGGCAGCTCGAAAATGGCGCCAAAGTGCTCTTCGTCGAGAGCCACGAGATCCCGATGGCGACCCTGCGCGTGACCTTTGATGCCGGTTCGGCGCGGGACCCCGAGCAGTTGCCAGGCCTCGCGGCCTTCACGGCAGGTCTGCTCGAAGAAGGCGCCGGTGGCCTGAATGTGGATCAGCTCGGCGAACAGCTTGATCGCACTGGCGGACAGGTCAGCACCTTTGCTGATCGCGACCAGGCCGGCATTCAAGTAAAGACCCTCAGTGATCCGCAATTGCGCCAGCAGGTCGGTGAGCTGGCCGCGCTCATGCTGACCCGACCGGACTTCCCGGAGGACGCCATCGCCCGCGAGAAACAGCGCACCCTGGCCGGTATCGCCATGGAGGACGAGGACCCGGGCACTGTGGCGTCCAAGGCTTTCTTCAAGGCCGCCTATGGCGAGCACCCCTATGCGCACCCGACTTCTGGAACCCGCGACAGCGTGCCGCGTTTCCAGCGCCAGCATCTGCTCGACTTCTATAAGCAGTACTTCGTCGGCGCCAATGCGGTGGTGGCCCTGGTCGGCGACCTGAGCCGCCCGCAGGCCGAGGCCTGGGTGCGTCAGGTCGTCGGGCAATTGCCCCAAGGCAGCGCGCCGGCGCCACTGCCAGCCGCGCCGCGCCTGAATGCGCCGACAAAGCTCTTTGTCCACATGCCGGTCAACCAGACCACCATCTACATGGGTGAACCCGCGATGCGGCGCCTGAGCCCGGATTATTTTCCGTTGCTGGTCGGCAACTACACGCTGGGCGGCGGTGGATTCAGTTCGCGCCTGATGGAGGAGGTGCGCGAGAAACGTGGCCTTTCCTATAGCGTGTACAGCTATTTCATGCCCCTGCAGCAGCAGGGCCCCTTCCAGGCCGGGCTCCAGACTTCCACGAAGCAGGCTGCTGCCGCTCTGACGGTGATGCGTGACAGCATCGAGCGTTATACCAAGACCGGCCCGACTCCCCAGGAACTCAAGGCGGCCAAGGACAATCTCACCGGCAGTTTTCCCTTGCGCATTGATTCCAACGCCAAGATTCTGGAATATCTGAGTCTGATCGGTTTTTACGGGTTGCCGCTGAATTATCTGGACACCTTCCAGCAGCGGGTGGAACAGGTGAGGGCCGATGAGATCCGGCGCGCCATGGATCAGCACCTGAATCCGGCGCGTATGGCCGTGGTTGCCGTCGGCAGCGAGCCACCGGGACCGGACTTCACGCCTGCCCGATGAGCTTGCGCATCATCGCCGGACAGTGCCGGGGGCGGCGCCTGAAAACGCCCACCGGTACTGGGCTGCGCCCCACGCCGGACCGGGTGCGGGAAACGCTTTTCAACTGGCTGGCGCCCTATCTGCCCGGTGCCCGGATATTGGATCTCTTTGCCGGCAGTGGCGCGCTCGGGCTGGAGGCGCTCTCACGCGGCGCGCGCGAGGCGGCGCTGGTGGAGCGGGATCGGGCCCATCTGGCGATATTGCGGGAAAACGTGGCGCTTTGTGGCCTGCCGGGCGCGACTGTTCATGCCGTGGATGCCCTGGCCTATCTCAGGAGCAGCCCCAGCCCCTTTGATATCGTCTTCCTGGACCCGCCCTATGGCCAGGGCTGGGTGCCGCGCGTGGCGCAGCTGCTCGAAGCGGGCGGCTGGCTGGCCGGAGCGGCCTTGATCTATGGCGAGGTCGAGTCGGCTGCGGCTCCCGGCCTGCCTGCCACCCTGCCGGCGAACTGGCGGGTGATGCGCGAGCGGATCAGTGGTGGCGTGAGTTATAATCTCTATGCACGCGAGGCAGAAACTCCCGGACAGGTGTCTGGAGAGGAGGTCTGAGATGGAACGCGTCCTGTATCCGGGTACATTCGATCCCATTACCAATGGTCATGAGGATCTGGTTCGCCGTGGCGCCAAGCTTTTTACGGAAGTGGTGGTCGGTGTTGCGGCGGATACCGGCAAATCCGCGGTCTTTCCGCTGGAGCAGCGCGTCGCGCTCGTCAAGGGGGTGCTGGAAGACCTGCCCAACGTGCGGGTGCTGCCCTTTCACGGCCTGCTGGTCAATTTTGTTCACGCCCAGCAGGCGCGCATCATCCTGCGCGGTCTGCGGGCGATCTCCGACTATGAGCATGAGTTCCAGCTCGCCTCCATCAACCGCCGCATGGACGCGCAGATCGAAACCCTGTTTCTGATGACCAGCGATCACAATACCTTTCTGTCTTCCAGCCTGGTGCGCGAGATCAGCCGCCTGGGTGGGGACGTCAGCCCTTTCGTGCACCCGCAGGTCGCCAGAGCCCTGAGCCGTCATTATCAGGAAGCAGCTGATCGGCCAGTGCAGCTGTTGTAAGCTATCGGGTATTGCATCATGGCGATGCCCGTTTTCCGATTCAATTAAAGAAGGGGAAGCCCATGGCCCTCATGATCACCGATGAATGTATCAATTGTGATGTCTGCGAGCCGGAATGCCCCAACGGGGCCATTTCGCAAGGCGAGGAATACTACGTCATCGATCCCGGTCTCTGCACCGAGTGCGTTGGCCACTATGATACGCCTCAGTGCGTGGATGTCTGCCCGGTGGAGTGCATCCTGACCAATCCCGAGCACGAGGAGAGCAAGGAAACCCTGCAGCAGAAATTCCTGACGCTCACCGGCCAGGCCTGATCGCAATCAGGCCGAGGTGCGCACCGCTTCGGTCCGTTCCTGATCTTCCAGCAAGGCCTTGAGCGACAGATAAATCTGCTTGCTGCGTTGTTGCTGCGCCTGCCGTTCCGCGATCTCGGCCCTGACCTGCGTGATCCGGGTGTCCAGGTTGTCGAGCACCTGCTCGATGTCCTGCAGGGTCTGCACCTGTTGCTGGATGCGCTGCATATGACGCTCCATCTGGCTTTCCATGATCGTGATCGCCTCATCTACCCAGGTGCGCGCCTGCACCAGGGTCTCTGCCACAAAGTCGCGGGTCCGCTGGGCCACGGTCAGGAAGGCCTTGCGCACCACGGTGCTCTGGGTGTTCACCGCGATCTCCAGACGCTTGCCGAAGCGCTCGTATTGCTCGGCCATTTCCTGCAGTTCCGCCCGACGCGGCAGGATGGCATAGGGCAGCGCATCCAGGTGGCTCAGGCCATGGCGCTGCTCCAGGTCGCTGTAACAGGCCAGCATGAGTGAACTCAGGCGCTCGACCCCGTTCAGGGCCAGATCAAATCGGTCCATGGCTTCGGTGAAAAAGCGCCGTAGCCGCTCCTGTATGCCCGCCGTGGTCCAGGCACTGAGCATCTCGTTCTTGGCATTGCTGATGATCAGGTCCAGCCCCACTGGATCCAGGGGCGCGAAAAGCTGGCTGCCTGCCTGTTCCAGCAACTCGCGTTTCTTCTTTTCAAAGCGGCTGCGCTCATCCTCGAAGCGGCTGATGGCCCGCTGATGCTGGGCCAGCAGGGCCGGCACCTTGCTTTCGCCATTGCTTTTCAGATCCGTCAGGGAAGCAAGGTTCTGTTCCAGCTCATGGATCTGACCCTTGAGCAGCACCTGATGCTCTGACAGCAGCCGGCCCAGGGTATCGCGCACTTCATGACAGATGCGCTCGCGCCGAGCCGGGATCAATTGCCGGGCAATGGCGTCTTCCAGGGCCTCGATGCGGCTTTGCTCGATCAGTGCGGCCTGATTCTTCACGCGCCCGATCAGGGCCTTCTGGGCGGACACGGCGATGACCTGCCGTGCGTCGATCCCGAGCCGCTCGGCCGTGCGGGCCACTTGTACCGCGATCTCTCGCTCGATCTCGGCCGGGGCTTTCAGTTCGTCCCAGAGCGTATCGATCTTGTTGAGCACCACCAGATGATTCTGGCGCGGGTTGCTGGCGATGTAATTTTCCCAGATATCCAGATCCGAGTGCGTGACGCCGGTGTCCGCGCTGAGGATGAAGATGACCGCATTGGCCTCCATGAGCATGGACAGGGTCAGTTCCGGTTCCGCGCCAATGGCGTTGAGGCCCGGCGTGTCGAGGATGTTCAGTCCGGCGGCGAGAATGGGATGGGGCAGATTGATGATGGCATGACGCCAGCGCGGGATCTGTACCTTGCCCAGACCGCAGGAGGGGCAGATGCTGTGCTGGCGATTCCTGGGTGTCTGGTTCAGCGGCGGACACAGCCCGATCTTACGTGCCTCTTCCAGGGCCACGCAGCTCGTGTCGGTGAGCTGCTTGAGTGCTGCATTGCGCTGCGCCGGCTGGTCCAGCAAAAGCGGCAATTTGCGCCAGATGCTCTGGGAGCGCTTGAGGTCCTGAATGGTGTGATCCAGGGCGCGGCTGGTAATGGGCAGCAGGCGCAGGCCCGGCACGCCAAGCCCGGCATGCTGGATCTCCACTGGACACATGGTGGTCTGGCCCGAACTCGAAGGCAACAGCCGGCCGCCGAACTCGCTGAAGAAAAGCGCGTTGATCAGTTCCGACTTGCCGCGTGAAAACTCACCAACAAAGGCGGCCCGGACGCTGTCATTGGCGATGGCATGGGCGAGATTGCCCAGACGCAGCAGGCTGCTGCCCGGTAGCAGGCCGGTGAGGGCAAGCTGTTCTTCGAGCTGCTGGATCAGGCCGGCAACCTGCCCGCGCCAGCCATTGAAGGCATTCAGTTGGTCAAGAATGGGTTGCTGCATGGACTTCCTTATGTCTGGCACTTGGGGCAATGAAAGGTGCTGCGCTGTCCAATCCGGGTTTGGCGGATGACATTGCCGCAAAGCGCGCAGGGCGCTCCCTCGCGTCCGTATACCTGCAAAGATAGAACAAAATATCCCGGCTTGCCGCTGGGCGCGGAAAAATCACGTAAAGTCGTGCCGCCGGCCTCGATGGCTTCCTGCAGCACGGTCTTGATGGCCTGGGCCAGCCGCGCATGACGCGCGCCGCTGATCCTGCCCGCTGCCCGCGCCGGATCGATTCCGGCCCGGTAGAGCGCCTCGTTGGCGTAGATGTTTCCCACCCCGGCCACCACCCGGGCATCCATGATGAATTGCTTGACGGCCTGCTGCTTGTTTCGAGCGCGTGCGGCGAGATAGGCGCCGTCAAATGCCGGAGACAGAGGCTCCGGACCGATGTCCGCCAGCAGCTTCGGCTCGCTGCCAGCCGGGTACCAGAGCAGGGCGCCGAAGCGGCGCGGATCATGCAGGCGCAGCACAAAGCCATCGTCGAGCAGCAGATCGACATGATCATGCGGGCGGAGCGGAGTATCGGTCGGGACTACCCGCAGGTTGCCGGACATACCCAGATGCAGCAGCAGGAAACCACTTTCCAGATCGATGATGAGATATTTGGCGCGCCGGCGCACCTGCAGTATCTGCTGGCCGTGCACCTTCGCGTCGAGATCCTCGGGGACCGGCCAGCGTAGCCGGGGATTGCGCACGATCGCACCCGCAATGGTGTGCCCCAGCAGATGGGGTTCGATCCCCCGGCGGGTGGTTTCGACTTCAGGTAGTTCGGGCATGCAGGGCCTTTATTGGGGTGGCACTTGGCCGCCGCTGACCCGCTCGCGCCCGCCCAGGTCCAGGCGTGTCTGGACCTGCTGATAGCCGGTATTTGTGAGCAGATCCCGCACCGCCTGGCCCTGCTCGAAGCCATGCTCCAGCAGCAGATGTCCGCCGGGCTCGAGATGGCCAGGGGCCGTGCGGATGATATGCCGCAGGGCATCGAGACCGTCCGGGCCGCTGATCAGGGCTTCCAGGGGCTCATCCTGGAGCGCGTTCAGGTGTGGGTCGTCGGCGGCGATATAGGGCGGGTTGCTGACGATCAGATCAAAACGCAAATCAGTTGCTAATGGCGCGAACCAGTCGCCCTGCAGCCAGCGCACGCTTAGCCCAAGCGCCTGGCCATTGTTTTGTGCAACTGCGAGGGCCCGGGCGCTGCGCTCCACCGCAAACACCCTCGCCTGCGGGCGCTCGCGGGCCAGCGCCAGGGCAATGGCGCCACTGCCGGTGCCCAGATCGAGAATGTTGCCCTTGAAAGTTGGGGGTAGCCGCTCAAGTGCCGATTCGACCAAAATTTCCGTATCCGGACGCGGGATGAGCACGGCGGGGCTGACAGCCAGCTCCAGGTTCCAGAAGGCCCAGTGGCCCAGAAGATAGGCCAGGGGGCGGCCACCAAGCCGCTCGGCAATCATTTCCTCAAGTCGTGCAATGATTGTTGGCGCTGCCGCCTGGTCGCTCTCGCGCAGCAGAAAGCCCCGGTCCACTTGTAGTACCTGCATCAGCAGCAGTTCGGCCTCCAGGCGCGGGACGTCCGAAATCCCGGCCAGCAGTGTCTGGATCTGGCGTTGCAGGTCCTGGATGCGCGGCCCGCTGAGGGTCGGGGCGGGGCGGGAAGGGATAGGCATGCGCGAGGACCCCGGTGAGGGCTAACTGCCCGGCCGGCAAAATACCTGTCGTCCGCCAACGAAGGTATGGCGCACGACGCCGCGCAGCTCCCAGCCGCCGTAGGGGCTGTTCTTGCCGCGCGACAGGAAGCGTTCGGGATCGACGACGAATCGCGCCTCGGGATCAAACAGGCAAAGATCCGCCGGCGCGCCCACGGCCAGGGTGCCGGCGGAAATCCCCAGGATGCGCGCCGGGCCGGTCGTCACCCGCGCCAGGGCATCCTTCAGATCCAGCACGCCTTCATCCACCAGACGCAGTACCAGCGGCAGCAGGGTATCGAGCCCGCTGATGCCAAAGGGCGCGCTGTGGAAGGTGTCGCGGCTCAGGTCCGCATGCCAGGGGCTGTGATCGCTGCTGATGGCGGCGAGCGTGCCGGCGCGCAGGGCGCTACGCAGGGCGTCACGGTCCCGATGCGTGCGCAGGGGCGGGCAGGTCTTGGCGTGCACGTCGAAATAGCCGATGTCGTAATGCGTCAGGTGCAGGTGGTGGATGCTGACGTCGGCGCTGAGGGGCAGGTTGTTGCCCATCCGGCTGAATTGCTCCAGGCTGGCGGCACTCGACAGATGCTGGATGTGTACGCGGGCGCCGGTCAGCTCGATGAGGCTCAGGTCCCGCATCAGGCCGATCACTTCGGCGGCCGTTGCCTGTCCGGCCAGGCCCAGGCGGGTGCTGACCTCACCCTCATGCATGTCCCACCTGCCGAGCGTGGCATCCTCGCTGTGGAGAAACACCGGGATTTTCAGGCTGGCGGCATATTCTAGGGCATTGCGCAGCACCCGGGCGTTCTGGATGGGATGATCAGCGTTGCTCATCGCCAGGGCGCCGGCATCGCGTAAGGTGGCCATCTCGGCGAGCTGCTCGCCCTGGAGCTGCTGGGTCAGGGCACCCAGCGGGTAAAGTCTTGCCAGACCCAGCTCTGCGGCGCGGCTGCGCTGATACTGGATGACGCTGGCTGCATCGGCCACGGGCTCGGTATCGGGCGGACAGGCCAGGCTGGTAATGCCACCGGCCACGGCTGCCCGCAGTTCGCTTTGCAGATCGCCATGTTGCGGCTCGCCCGGATCACGCAGGCGCGCGCGCAGATCCACCAGTCCCGGACAGAGCACCAGCCCACTGGCATCCAGGGTCTCGTCCGGCTGGAAGCCCTGCGGCGGCTCGCCACGGCCGACGATCAGCCCAGCGGCAATGAAAAGATCCTCGCGGCCCTCGAAGCCGCTGGCCGGATCGATCAGGTGTGCGTTGATGATGCGTCGAGAGATGGGCCTGTTGTTCATGGCGCTATGACGGGTTTCCGGTCTGTTGTGGTTCGCGCGCGCCCGCGAGCTGGCTTAGCACGGCCATGCGGATCGCCAGGCCATGGGTCACCTGCGGCAGGATGACGGCACGCGGGCCGTCGGCCACCGCCGAGTCGATCTCCACGCCGCGGTTCATGGGCCCTGGGTGCAGCACGATGGCAGCCGGGTCGGCATAGTCCAGGCTGCGTTCGCTCAGGCCATATTCGGCAAAGTATTCAGCGAAGCTCGGCAAGAGACTCGCTTCCATGCGCTCTTTCTGCAGGCGCAGCATGGTGATGACATCCACGCCATACAGCCCCTCGCGCAGGTCATGATAGACCCGTACGCCAAGATGCTCGACCTGGGCCGGCAGCAGGGTTTTCGGTGCTATCACGCGAATATCCGGACAGCCGAGAGTGGCCAGGGCATGGATCTGCGAGCGCGCCACTCTTGAGTGCAGGATGTCGCCGACGATGGCCACCTTCAGGTTCTCGATCGGGCCCTTGTAGCTGCGGATGGTGAAAACGTCCAGCAACCCTTGCGTGGGGTGGGCATGGCGACCGTCACCGGCATTGATCACCCAGGCATCCTGGTCCACGTGGCGGGCCACGAGATGGCTGGCGCCGGCGTCCTGATGACGGATCACGAAGCCATCCACATGCATGGCCATCAGGTTGTCGATGGTGTCGAGCAGGGACTCGCCCTTGCTGCGGCTGCTGGTGGCGACATTGATGTTGAGCACGTCGGCGGACAGGCGCTTGGCCGCCAGTTCAAAGGTGGTGCGGGTGCGGGTGCTGTTCTCGAAAAAGAGGTTGACCACGGTCCTGCCGCGCAGGGTGGGCGTCTTCTTGACGGCGCGCTCGCCGATCTGCAGGAAGGATTCGGCGGTGTTGAGAATCTCCAGTAGCAGGTGTTCCGGCAGGCCCTCGATGCTGAGCAGGTGCCCGAGACGCCGATCCGGGCGTAGCTGCGGGTTGCCGCCAGGGCGGTTGGACATGAAAAGATTCATGCGGGGCTATCGGCGCCCTGCTGTTGGCGGATCTCCAGACGCAGGGGCTCGGGCCCGGTCAGCTTGATCTGTTCGCCAGATTGCAGGGGTTGGTACATGCCGACGACATCCGCCTGGATGGGCAGTTCGCGACCATCGCGATCCACCAGCACCGCCAGGGTGATCTGTGCCGGGCGGCCATAATCGAAGATCTCGTTCAGGGCGGCGCGGATAGTGCGCCCGGTATGCAGGACGTCATCCACCAGCAGGATGTGGCGGTTGTCGACATCGAAGGGGATGTGCGAGGCCCGCACCTGGGGGTGCAGGCCAATGCGGGTGAAGTCATCCCGGTAAAAGGAAATGTCCACCTGGCCCGCTTCCGTCTCCAGATCGAGCCGGCGCTGCAGGGCCTCGGCCACCCAGACCCCGCCGGTATAGATGCCGATGATCGCGGCATCGTCCGGCAGGCGAGAGCGCAGTTTTTCCGCCATCTGATCAAGTACTGCCTCGATGTCATCCCTCATCCGCTCCCCCCTTGCCTGCCTGTTCCACGAGAAAACTGTCCAGGATCATCCGTGCGGCCGTCTGGTCGAGGAGTTTAGCACGTTTGGCTGCAGGCAGGCCGCTCTCACGCAGTTCCTCTTCGGCGGCGAAACTGCTGAGCCGCTCATCCACGAAGTAGGGTTGCAGATGATATCGTCCCGCCAGGCGATTGCCAAAGCGCTTGGCTCGCGGGGTCATGGGTCCGGGGCTGCCGTCCATGTTCACGGGCAGACCGATCACCAGGGCATGGGGCTCCCAGTCGGCCATGAGGCGATCGAGCGCATCCCAGTCGAGGCCATTTGGCCCGTTGCGCACGGTGGCGATGCCCTGCGCACCGTTGCCCGGCAGACTGGCGAAGGCCACCCCAATGCGTCGCAGGCCAAAGTCAAAGCCCATGAAGCGTCTGAATCTGTCCGGCAGCATCCCCTCAGGCCAGCACGCGTTCAGGCATGTCCCGCCACGTCCGACAGCAGCAACAGATCCACGCCGATGGATTTCGCGGCACTGTGCCAGCGCCGGTCCACGCCCTCGTCGAAAAGGAGCTGCGCGGTGGCGGGCACATTGAGCCAGCTGTTTTCCATGAGCTCGGCCTCCAGTTGTCCGGCATCCCAGCCGGCATAGCCCAGGGCGAGCAGAAAATGATCGGGCCCGCCATGTCCGCTGGCAAGCGCCTCCAGGATGTCCTTGGAAGTGCTCAGCGCGATCTCATCGCTGACCGGCAAGGAGGAACTCCAGTTCCCGACTGGCGCGTGCAGCACGAAACCACGTTCCGGCTGCACCGGCCCACCCCAGTGAACGGGGCGCATATTGACGCTGAAGGGGCCTTCCGGCAGGCCGATCTGGCTGAAGACGTCGCCGAGGGTCAGGTCGAGCACCCGGTTGACCACGAGCCCCATGGCGCCCTCGGCGCTGTGCTCGCAGATATATATGACACTCTGATGAAAGTCCGGAGCGGCCAGCGCCGGCATGGCAATGAGGCACTGGTTCTTGAGCGAGGGAAAGGACATGGGCAGAATCCTGTCTGGTCAGACAACTATGAAATTCATTGAAACACGTTTGTGCGGCCCGGCCAATATCTGCTCAGTACACTTCGCCGGCGCGGAAATTCAGGGTGCGGATGATATGCAGGACCGCAGTATCGCCTTTCAGTTCCGGCGGGAAGGGGTCAAAGGGTGCCGCCATCTCCACGAAACGGCGAGCAGCAGCATCGAGTAGCGGTATTCCCGACGAACGCAAGATGGCAATGCCGGCCAGGCTGCCATCCGGGCGCAGGCTGACGTCCAGCACCAGGCTGCCATGCAGGTGCCGGTCCCGCGCCTCGGATGGATAGTTCAGGTTACCGACGCGCTCCACCTGCTGGCGCCAGACTTCGAGATACTGCTGATGAATGCTGTTGCGGGTATCCGCAGTGAGAAAGCGTTCCTGACCGCTGGGTAGGTCCAGCGCCAGCTCGGTGCCTTCAGGCGCGGCATCCATCTTGCCGCCGGGTTCGCTAAATTCTTTCAATTGACCCTGGACGGGAGCAGGGGAAAGCTCCACTTCAATCGGTTGCGGCGGCAACTGCTTGGGTGCCGGATGCGGGCGGAAACCCACGCCCAGCAGCAGCATCAGATGCAGCAGTGCCGACAGCAGCAGCCAGGGAAACAGGCGATCGCCCGCCTGGCACATGGCTTGCCAGGACATCAGGGCCGGCCCGAAGGGCGGCTGGCGAGCTGAAACAGAATCCAATGTGCGATCAAACCGTTGAAGGTCCCGAAAATGAGGCTGGCGGCCAATAAGGGCGGCAGCAGCCAGAACACGCCTGCATGCTGTACGAATACAAGATAGGCCATGAGAAACTGTGCGCCTATGTGCGCCATCGCGGCCAGCAGGGAAAACCCCAGGGGCCCGAAGCCGCGCCCCGGCAGCCAGCGGGCCGGCCAGAGTATCAGCAGGCTGCCCAGGGCGCCGGCCAGGCTCAGCCAGAAGGTCGGGCTGAACAGGGTCCCGAGCAGCAGCGCGCTCACCAGTACCCGCAACAGGCTGACCCAGACCGCATCCCGATAACCGTAACGGCACAGGGTCACGATGACCACGATGTTCGCCAGCCCCGGTTTCAGGCCGGGGAGCAGTGGCGGCAGGGCGCTTTCGACGATGTGCAGGGAGACCGCCAGCGCGGTCAGGCTGGCAATGCGCCAGTCCTCGCGACTGATTGCGCGTACCCCGTCCACCTCACTCGGCGATGGCATCGAGTTTCTGGTTCCCGGGAGCTTCACCCGGAATCAGGACCAGCACATGGTTGGGCACGCAGGCGGCACTGTCCTGGGCCTTTTCCTGCCAGCCGGCGCGAATGCATTGCTTGCCCGAGCAGGGACTGGAAACCACATGCGCCCGGCCGTCATGGATCTCGACCAGGGTCGGCCCCAGCGGTCCCTCGACCGTGACCCGTCGATCCTGATCCAGCGGCAGCTCGGCAATCAGCGTCTTGCCTTCGAAGATCTGCACCGTCCTGCCCGCCGCGCGGCTCTGATTCATCCACAGCAGCACCGGCAGGAGCAGCAGCAGGATGAGGATCAGCACGCGGTCGGCGGGGGTGCTGGCCTCACGCAGCCATTTCCAGGCAGTCATCAGGCGGCCTGTCCTGAATCGGTGGGTGGCAAGGGCAGGGCGCGCACCCGGGCCCTGACGCCAGGCGCAAACTCCAGCAGGGGCTTCATCGCCGGCGTCACCCAGACCTGGCCGTTTTCCTCGACCACCAGGGCCTTGTCGATGCCGAGCCGGCTCGCCATGCGCGGCCAGTCGCGCGGGCCGGCGATGAAAAGCGCCTTGGAGGCGAGTTCGCCGCGCAGGCCGGTTGGCGTCACCACCGTCACCGAGATCAGGCCACGCGCCGGTGCACCGCTGCGCGGGTCCAGAATGTGATGATAGCGGGTACCCCGATGGATGAAGTAGCGTTCATAGTCGCCAGAAGTCAGCACGCTCATGTTCTCGGCCGTCCTGAGCGCGGCCAGTACCCCATCTCCGCGTGGTGCGCGGATGCCGATGCGCCAGGGCTCACCCCCCTTGCTGCCGGCTACCCGCAGATTCCCGCCCAGATTGACCACGGCATCATGGATGCCATAGCGGGCCAGCTCATCGATCACCACATCCACGGCATATCCCTTGGCCAGGCCACCGAAATCGAGAATCAGGGCCGGGCTGTCCGAGCGCGCCATCCAGGCGCCGCTGGAATCCTGGCGTAGCTGCAGATGCCCGATGCCCACGCCCTTCTTGAGCAATTCCTCAATGGCAGACAGGCTGGGCGGCGGATGTTGAATGCCGGGGTCCGGCGCCTCCTTGAATCCCCAGAGGGCGGTCAGGGCGCCGAGGCCAGGGTCGAACAGTCCCTGGCTTTCAGCGTGATAACGAAGCGCGGTGCGCAGCAATGGCAGCAGTTGCGCCGGCACGGGCACCCAGTTTCCTCCCCGGATGCTGGCATTGAACTGCGCGAGTGCTGCGCCGGATTCCCAGGGGTGCCAGGTTTGGTTCAGCGTGTCGAGAGTTTTGAGAGCGGATTGCAGAGCCGCCTGCGTCTGGGCATTGTCGGGGGCATGGACGCTGATGCTTGCCAGCGTACCCATCACCAAGGACTGCTGGCTCTGGACGGACTTTCTGGCACAGCCTGTCAGCACAGCAAGGACGAGAGTCAGTGAAACGAGTACGAGTGGCCAGCCTTTCATCAACTTACTGGATACCTGCCTCGATGACATCAAAGAGTTTGGCGCAGACATTCAGGCCAAAGAAGCGATCGATTTCCTGCACGCCGGTGGGGCTGGTGACGTTGATCTCGGTGAGAAATCCACCGATCACATCCAGGCCCACAAAGATCAGCCCGGCCTCACGCAGGCTCGGGCCCACCCGTCGGCAGATCTCCAGATCGCGCTCACTGAGTTCGGCGGCCACGCCTGTCGCGCCGGCGACCAGGTTGCCGCGGAAATCATTGGCGGCAGGCACCCGCAGCATGCCGCCCGGCATGGGTTCGCCATTGACCATCAGGATGCGCTTGTCGCCCTCGCGCACGGCGGGAATGTAGCGTTGCGCCATGATGTAATGCGCCCCGCCGCCGGTCACGGTTTCCAGGATGCTGCCGACATTGCGGTCGCCGGCATGCAGGTAGAACACGCCCTCGCCGCCGCGGCCATAGAGCGGCTTGACGACGATCTCGCCTTCCTCTTCCAGAAAGGCCCGTAGCTGCCCGATATCCCGGCTGACCCGGGTGACCGGCATCAGTTCCGGGAAATGCAGGGCATAGAGCTTTTCGTTGGCATTGCGCAGGCTGACCGGGTTGTTGACGACCCAGGTACCGGCATGTTCCAGCAGGTAGGTGGCAAAGATGTAATCCATGTCAAAGGGCGGGTCCTTGCGCATCAGGACCACATCCATGTCCGACAGTGGCCGCAGCTCCGCCTCTCCCAGCGTGAAATGCGCCTCTTCCACCCTTTGCACCTGCACCGGCCGCAGCCGTCCCAGGGTCCTGCCATCGCGCACGGATAAATCCGCCATTTCCAGATAGAAGCATTCATGGCCACGCGCCTGGGCTTCCAGCAGCATGGCGAAGGTGCTGTCCTTTTTGATATTGATGCCCGTGATCGGGTCCATCAGGAAGGCGACTTTCAGGGATCTCATAGCGGGTTCTCAGAAGGGCAGGGTACGCTGCATCTCGGCCAATTCGCGCGCGGCGGCCACCAGGGCCAGGCGGGCGATCACGCCATAGGCATAGAAGCGGTTGGGGCAGTCATCCGGCTGGCCCTCGGGGTCCGGCAGGTTGCAGTTCTGGGCAAAGGCCAGTGGCGTGAAATGCATGCCGGGGGCGTTGAGGTTTTCCTCATCACTGCGGTCGGTGTGGACCCGATAGAAGCCGCCCACCACCTGCGAGTCGATCATGTAGACCACGGGTTCGGCCACGGCGTTGTCGACCGTCTCGAAGGTGAACACCCCTTCCTGAATGAAGACGTCGCTGACCTGGGCGCCTTCCTTGACCGTGGCCATCTTGGTGCGTTCCTTGCGGTTCAGGTCGCGCAGCTCCTCGCCATCCTTGACCATCATGATGCCCATGCCATAGGTGCCGGCATCCGCCTTCACCACCACGAAGGGCTCGCGCGTGATCCCGTGCTCCGCGTACTTGGCGCGAATGGCATCGAGCGTCTCGTTCACGTTCTGCACCAGGCAGTCCATACCGCTTTTTTTCATGAAGTCGATCTGGTCGCATTTGCGAAATTCCGGATCGATCGACCAGGCATCCAGTTCGAGGAGGCTGGCAAGCTCCTTGGCGACCGCCCGGTAGTGGGCGAAATGCATCGACTTGCGCCGCGTGCTCCAGCCACCCACCAGCGGTGGAAAAATCGGCTGTTCCAGTCCTTCCAGGATCTCCGGCCGGCCCGCCGACAGGTCATTGTTCAGCAGTAACAGTTCCGGATCGAAGCCCGGCGTGCCGATGCGATTACCCTGACGCTGCAAGGGCTCCTGCATCAGGTGCTGGCCCGAGGGCAGATCAAAGCGGGTGCTTTCCCGGACATCTCGGGACAGGCTGCCCACGCGCACCTGCAATCCCGCCAGCTCCAGCAGGCGCTTCAGGCGCAGTACATTCTCCAGATAAAACAGGTTGCGCGTATGGTTTTCCGGAATCAGCAGCACGCGCTCGAGCCCCGGATTGTGCCTGTTGATGAAATTCTGGATGGCGGACACGCAAAGCGGATAGAAATCCGGGTTCAGATTGTTGAAGCCCGCCGGAAACAGATTGGTATCCACCGGCGCCAGCTTGAAACCGGCATTGCGCAGATCCACCGAGGCATAAAAGGGTGGCGGTGTGGCTTGCCACTGACAACGAAACCAGTGCTCGATCTGGGCCTGCTTTTCCAGCATGCGGGCTTCCAGGGCATGCAGGGGCCCTACCATGGCAGTGGTCAGATGCGGAACCTGAAAAGACGCTGACGGCATGAGCAGTTTCCTGAAATAGGTTGTTCGGATGTTGTTACCAGTCGCCCCAGAGTGTCTGCACCGCCGCCAGCGCGGCCATGCCGGCGGTTTCGGTGCGCAGGATTCTCGGACCCAGGCGGATGCCGGTGAACCCTGCCGCCGCGGCGGCCTGGACCTCGGCTGCGCTCAGGCCACCTTCCGGGCCGATGAGTAATGTGACCGATGTTCCTCGCGGATGCTCCAGATCACGTAGTCCCTGGCAGGCGCCGCCGTGCAGGACCAGTCTTAGACCGCATTCGGCCTGTGCCAGTGCGCTGGCGAAATCCAGCGCGGGCAGCACCATCGGCACGCGGTTGCGGCCGGACTGTTCGCAGGCGGCAATGGCGATATCCTGCCAGTGCTGGCGCCGCTTCTCTGCCTTGTCCGCATCCAGGCGCACCACGGTCGCGCTACAGAAAACGGGCCGGATGCTGGCCACCCCGAGTTCCACGGCCTTCTGCACGGTGAAATCCATCCGTTCGCCCTTGGAAATCCCGGCCAGCAGGTGCACGGCAAGCGGGGACTCGCGATTTACCGCGCACTCTTCCAGTACCCGCAGGCGGGTCGCCTGCGGGTCGGCCTGGGTGATCTCGGCCAGATACTCCCGGTTGTCGCCATTGAAGAGTGTCACCCGGGCCCCGGTACCCTGACGCAGCACCCGGATCAGATGCCGGCTCGGCGAAACCGCAAGCACGGTCTCGGCACCAAGTTCGAGCGGGGCTTGCGTATGAATCCGGATTTCGCGCATCCGTGCAATGTAACACATACCCCGGATTTCAAGTAAAGACCACATGTCTGCTACCAAAAGACCATTGATCCCTTGAGACCTTTCCCGCTTGAGGATAGATTTGGGGTATCGACATAGTGCGGATTGATTCCGCAAGGCATGCAGCAAGGGAAGGGATAAGACATGGTAAGTCTGGTTACACCGGCGGGAGAAATCGGCATGCAGGCGCCAGAATTCGAGCTGCCCGGCGTGGACGGTCGGCGCTATCGGCTGGCTGATTGCATGGGGGAGCGCGGCCTGCTGGTCATGTTCATCTGCAATCACTGCCCTTACGTGAAAGCCATCGAGGATCGCATCATCCGCGATGCCCGCGAGCTGGCGGAGCATGGCATTTCCAGCGTGGCCATCAGCGCCAATGATCCCGCCGATTATCCCGAGGACAGCTTCGAGAACATGGCGCGGCGCGCCCGGGAAAAGGACTATCCCTTCCCCTATCTCTTCGATGAAACGCAATCGGTCGCCAAGGCCTATGGTGCGGTCTGCACGCCGGATTTCTTTGGCTTCAATGCACAATATCAGCTTCAATACCGTGGCCGGCTCGATGCCAGCCGCAAGGAAACCGCTCCGGACGCCCCGCGTGACCTCTTTGAGGCCATGCTGCAGGTGGCGCGCACCGGCCGCGGGCCGGAAACCCAATGGCCCAGCATGGGCTGCTCGATCAAATGGCGGAGTGAACATGCGTGATGATGAGTGTCGCCGGCCACCGCTCTGGGAGCGTCGTGAGGGCCATGTGGCCTCCTGGATCTATAACAAGGCGCACCTGCTGCTGGCCCGGCAGCCGGCTCCCATCTTCGTGCCCTTGCGCAATGTCAGCCTCATGGCCATCCTGCACCCACAGGAGTGGGTTTTCTGCGACTACATCGGCGGTCGGCTCACCGTCAGCAGCTGGCATGATTTCCGCCCCCAGGAGCGGGATTCCCTCGAAGAGCCGGTGAACTGCCTCTTTGACCTCTACTCGCCCGAAGCGGAAATTGCCCTCAAGCGCCTGCCCATGGAATTTGCCCATGGTCTGGAGCATGCCCTGGCGAAAACGGTACCGCAGACCGATGCAAGAATTCTTCCCCTGACCGGATCGCGTCCTCATGATCGCTACCCTTCCTGACCCCGCGTTTGTTGCCGGCCTGCTGCGCCAGGCGGCTTCAGGCTGCGTGATGCCCTATTACAGCGAAACCCGGTCATCCCGCAAGGCGGATGGCAGTATCGTCACCCAGGCCGACCTGCACTGCCAGTCCTTTCTGCAACAGGCCCTCTTCCAGGCCTATCCCGATATTCCCCTGCTGGGCGAGGAAATGGAGCCCGATGAGCAGGCCGAGCTGCTCGAGAAGAGCCGGACAATGCCCATCTGGGTACTCGATCCGGTGGATGGCACGAGCAACTTCGCCGCCAGCCTGCCGATCTTCGGCATCTCCCTGGCCCTGCTGCAGGCCGGAGAGGCGCATATGGGCTGGGTCTATGATCCGGTTCGGGACGAGATGTTCTTCGCCGAACGGGGCAGGGGCGCCTGGCTGAATGATGAGCGCATGGAAGGCCGGGCCGCCGTTCCGATGAAGCGTGCCGTCGGCGTGATCGACCTCAAGCGCCTGCCGCTGGCAATGCGCCAGCGCCTGGTGTCGGAAATGCCTTTCCACAGCCAGCGCAGCTTTGGCTCGGCTGTCATCGAATGGTGCTGGCTGGCGGCCGGTCGCTACCACTTCTACCTGCATGGTGGTCAAAAACTCTGGGATATCGCCGCTGGCAACCTCATTCTTGCCGAAGCCGGTGGCGTCATGCAGGCCCTTGATGGCAATCCCCTGCGTCTTGATGCGCTCCGCAGCCAGTCCGTGCTCGCCTGTCTCGACACCGCGCTGCTTGCGGAGTGGCGCGACTGGCTGGCACCGGGTTGAGTGCCCTCATGTCCGGCTTGTCTGCGACAGGCCGGCACGATAGGATTGCCCAACAATATCCGGTGGCAGTCCATGACTGGCACGCAGGCCCGGACCTGACCGCTCAATCATCAAACCTCAAGGAAAAGACATGTCCAGTATTCGTGATCTGACGCTCCCCCTCGTTACCGTCACCGAGGCCGCGGCCCGCGGCGCCAGCGCCTGGATCGGCCGTGGCCAGAAGGAAACCGGCGATGGCGCCGCCGTGGATGCCATGCGCAGCGCCATGCAGGCCGTGCCGATGCGCGGCATGGTGGTGATCGGCGAAGGCGAGAAGGACGAGGCGCCGATGCTGTACAACGGCGAGGAAGTCGGCAGCGGCCAGGGCCCGGAGGTGGACATCGCTGTGGATCCGGTGGAAGGCACCAGCTTTCTCGCCAATGGCATGCCCGGCTCCATCTGCGTGCTGGCGGCGGCCCCCAAGGGCGCGATGTTCCGCCCGGGTCCCGCTTTCTACATGGACAAGCTGGTGGTGCCGCCGGCCGCGCGTGGCAAGATCGATCCCGCCGCGCCCATGAAGGACAAGCTTGCCGCCCTGGCACGCGCCCTGGGCAAGGATGTCTCGGAACTGGTCGTGTTTCTCCTCAAGAAGCCCCGGCATGATCAGGTGATCGCCGAGATCCAGGCCGCGGGCGCCATGGTGCGCCTGCAGACCGACGGAGATGTGAGTGGCGGCATCATGGCCACGCTGGGCGACAAGGTCGATGCCATGATGGGCATCGGCGGCACGCCGGAAGGCGTGATCACTGCCTGCGCCGCCCGCGCCCTGGGTGCCGACATGTTCGGCAGCCTCGCGCCCCAGAAGCCTGACGAAGCCGAGGCCGTGCGGGCAGCCGGCCTGACGCCCGGCAAATGGCTGGGGCTCAACGATCTCGTGTCCAGCGATGACGTCCTGTTCGTTGCCAGTGGTCTGACCAGTGGCGACATTCTCTCTGGCGTGCACACCGGCGCTGGTCTCGTCACCACCGAGACCCTGGTGATTGCCGGGCAGGATGCCAGCCTGCGCCGGATCTTCACTCGGGTGCGTGCTGGCTGAGAGGCTTGCTCCGCCTTTGGTCGGAAAGGGTCGTCCTGGGCGGCCCTTTTCACCATGAACCCCCCATTTCCCTGCTTTTCCGGCCTGCTCCTCGGCTTGTGGGCTGAAAGCAAGGCTGGAAAATGTAGAGCGATCCTGATAAAAATAAGGCTCTCGTCGCGGCGGACGACCGGGGAGCTTTCCCGGCCTTCCATGAACATTTTAGAAGCCAGCCGTTGATCGTTGCCGCTGCGCCCTTGGGCGAACGGAAGCGTGACCCGGGTGGCGCGAGCTAAACCCGGCGCATGGATGGCAATCCTTTGAGGTTTGCCATCCTGATGTGCGTCAGCAGGTCCTGGAACGCTGGCTGCGTCTCCGAACCAGAAACGGATCATCCTGCGGGGCAGGGGCCGGCTGGAAGCATGCCTGGGCTGGGCGGGTTTCTCTTTTCAGGAATTCTTTGACTTCAATCCGCTGCTGGCCAGGGCGAAAATGCTTTCAGGAGGTTGTACATGACAGTTAGCCGCACCGATCTTGCCAACGCCATTCGCGCCTTGAGCATGGATGCCGTTCAGGCAGCCAAATCCGGCCATCCGGGCATGCCCATGGGCATGGCGGACATCGCCGAAGTGCTCTGGAACGATTTCCTCGTTCACAATCCCAAAGACCCCAACTGGCTCAATCGCGACCGTTTCATGTTGTCCAACGGTCACGGTTCCATGCTGCAGTACTCCCTGCTGCATCTGGCTGGCTATGATCTGCCCATGGAAGAGCTTAAGCGCTTCCGTCAGTGGGGCAGCCGGACCCCGGGTCACCCCGAGTACGGCTACACCCCGGGCGTGGAAACCACCACGGGTCCGCTGGGCCAGGGGCTTGCCAACGGCGTGGGCATGGCCCTTGCCGAGCGCCTGCTGAGCGCCGAATTCAACCGCCCCGGCCACGACATCATTGACCACTACACCTACGTCTTCCTCGGCGATGGCTGCCTGATGGAAGGGGTTTCCCATGAGGTCTGCTCGCTGGCCGGCACCTGGAAGCTCGGCAAGCTCATCTGCTTCTATGATGACAACGGCATCTCCATCGACGGTCACCTGGAGCCCTGGTTCACTGACGATACGCCGAAGCGTTTCGAGGCCTATCAGTGGCACGTGGTACGCGACGTGGACGGCCATAACCCCGATGCCATCAAGGCTGCCATCGAGGAGGCCCGTTCGGTCAAGGACAAGCCGAGCATGATCGTCTGCAAGACCATCATCGGTCACGGCTCGCCCAATCTGGCCGGCACCCATGACTGTCACGGCGCCCCGCTGGGCGAGAACGAAATCTGCCTGACCCGCGACAATCTTGGCTGGCCGCATGAAGCCTTCACTGTGCCCGAGGAAGTCTATGCCGGCTGGGATGCCCGCGAGAAAGGACAGCGCGCCCAGGCTGCCTGGAATGAAAGATTCCAGGCCTACAAGGCCGCCTACCCACAAGACGCCGCCGCGCTTGAACGGCGCATGAGCGGCGAGTTGCCGGCCAACTGGGCGGAGACCGTCAAGGGCTATATCGACGGCCTGCTGCAGGAAAAACCGAACATCGCCACCCGTGTCGCCTCCGGCAAGGCCATTGCCGCCCTGGCCCCGGTGCTGCCCGAGTTCGTCGGTGGCTCCGCCGACCTGTCGCCGTCCAACAATACCCTGTGGAAGGGGGCGCGCGAACTGGTCGCACCGGTGATCAGCGGCAACTACATCCACTATGGCGTGCGCGAGTTCGGCATGTCCGCCATCATGAACGGCATGGCCCTCTATGGCGGTTTCCTGCCCTTCGGCGGCACCTTCCTGATCTTCTCGGACTACGCCCGCAATGCCGTGCGCATGTCCGCGCTGATGCATCAGCGGGTCATCTATGTCTTTACCCATGACTCCATCGGCCTGGGTGAGGACGGTCCCACCCATCAGCCGATCGAGCAGGTCAACAGCCTGCGCCTGATCCCCAACATGCGGGTCTGGCGTCCCTGCGACGCCGTTGAAACGGCCGTGGCCTGGGCCATGTCGGTCGAAAACAGCGAAGGCCCTGCCGTGCTGGCCCTGACCCGTCAGAACCTGCCGGCCCAGAATCATACGGATGAGACCCTGGCGGGCATCCGCAAGGGTGGCTATGTGCTGTCCGAAGCCGCCAATGGGCAGCCCCAGGGCATCCTGATCGCCACCGGCTCCGAGGTCGCGCTGGCCATGGGTGCCCAGGCCAGGCTGGCCGAGCAGGGCGTGCATGTGCGCGTGGTGTCGATGCCTTGCGTCGAGCTGTTCGACAAGCAGGACGCCGCCTATAAGGAAAGCGTGCTGCCCGCCGGCATCACCAGGCGCATGGCCATCGAGGCCGGCACCACCGGGCTCTGGTACAAGTACGTGGGTCTGCAGGGCGCGGTGCTGGGCATGGATCGCTTTGGCGAGTCGGCCCCGGCCGGCGTGCTCTTCGAGAAGTTCGGCTTCACCGTCGACAATGTCGTGAGCATCTTCCAGGGCCTCCAGGCAAAATAATAAAAGCCCTGCCGGGTGCCCTCCTTGGCGCCCGGCAGGCATGATTTCGATTCAACCAAGCAAGACTAGGAGAAAGAAATGGTACTTCGCGTAGCGATCAATGGTTATGGCCGCATCGGCCGGAACGTGCTCCGGGCGATCTATGAAAACAACCGTACCGACAAGATCCAGATCGTCGCCATCAATGATCTGGGCAGCGCTGAAACCAATGCCCACCTGACCCAGTACGACTCCGTCCACGGTCGCTTCCCCGGCAGCGTCAGCGTCGAGGGCGACTACATGCTGGTCAACAACGACAAGATCCGCGTGCTGGCCGAGCGCGATCCGGCCAAGCTGCCCTGGGGCGACCTGGGCGTGGACGTCGTGATGGAGTGCACCGGCTTTTTCACCAAGCGCGACATGGCGGCCAAGCACCTCGAAGGCGGCGCCAAGAAGGTCCTGATCTCCGCGCCTGCCGATGGCGAGGACATCACCGTCGTCTATGGCGTGAACCACGACAAGCTGGACCCTGACAAGCACGTCATCGTCTCCAACGCGTCCTGCACCACCAACTGCCTGGCACCCTTCGCCAAGGTGCTGCACCAGACCGTCGGCATCAAGCACGGCCTGATGACCACCGTGCACAGCTACACCAATGACCAGGTGCTGCTGGACGTCTATCACAAGGATCTGCGTCGCGCCCGTTCCGCCACCCAGAGCATGATCCCGACCTCCACCGGTGCCGCCAAGGCCGTGGGACTGGTGCTGCCCGAGTTGTCCGGCCGCCTGGATGGCTTCGCCATGCGCGTGCCCACCCCCAATGTCTCCGTGGTGGATCTGGTGTTCGAAGCCGAGCGCGCCACCAGCAAGGAAGAGATCAACGCCGCGGTGCGCGAAGCTGCTGATGGCGCCATGAAGGGCGTGCTGGGCTACAACGACAAGCCGCTGGTGTCCATCGACTTCAACCATGATTCCCGTTCCTCGATCTTCGAGTCCACGCTGACCAAGGTCATGCAGGGCAACATGGTCAAGGTGCTGTCCTGGTATGACAATGAATGGGGCTTCTCCAACCGCATGGCCGACACCGCGCTGGCCATGATGGGCCAGCCGCGCTAAGCAGGGAAATCGACAGGGTGAGCTGGACTCACCCTGTTTCCCCTGGCGGCCTGTCTCTTCCCCGAAGATTCCGTGTGGGCCAAGGCCCGCGCGCTACAGGAGAATGCAATTCATGAAAGTCATCCGGATGACCGACCTGGACCTTGCCGGCAAGCGGGTCCTGATTCGCGAAGATCTGAACGTACCCCAGGATGATAATGGCAATGTCACGGACGATACCCGTATCCGTGCCAGCCTGCCGACCATCCAGCACGCCATGAAGGCGGGCGCCAAGGTCATGCTCATGTCGCACCTTGGTCGCCCCAAGGAAGGCGAATTCGATGAGAAGGCCAGCCTCAGGCCCATCGCGGAGCATCTTGGCAAGCTGCTTGGAACCCCAGTGAAACTGGTCCGCAACTGGCTGACCGAGGGTCGCCAGGAGCTGCAGAACCTGCGGAACGGTGAAGTGGTGGTGCTGGAAAACGTGCGCTTCAACAAGGGCGAAGGCAAGGACGACGAGGCGCTTTCACGGCAGATGGCCGAGCTTTGTGATGTGTTCGTCATGGATGCCTTTGGCACCGCGCATCGCGCCCAGGCCAGCACCCATGGTGTCGCCCGCTTTGCCACCATCGCGGCGGCAGGCCCCCTGCTGGTCAATGAGCTCGACGCCCTGGGTAAGGCCCTGGAGAGTCCGGCCCGGCCGCTGGTGGCCATCGTCGCCGGCTCCAAGGTGTCCACCAAGCTGACCATCCTCAAGACCCTGTCCGATCGCGTGGACCAGCTGATCGTGGGTGGCGGCATCGCCAATACCTTCATCCTGGCCGCGGGTCACAAAGTCGGCAAGTCCCTGGTCGAGGCGGACCTCGTGCCCGAAGCCAAGGCCATCATGGACGCGGTCAAGGCCAAGGGCGGCAGCGTGCCGGTGCCGACCGATGTGGTCGTCGCCAAGGCCTTTGCCGCTGACGCCGAACATCGCGTAGCGAATGTTGACGACGTGCAGGACGACGAGATGATCCTCGATGTCGGTCCCGAGACTGCGAGCCATCTGGCCGAGATGCTCAGGAAAGCGGGCACCATCGTCTGGAATGGCCCGGTAGGTGTGTTCGAGTTCGAAGCCTTTGCCAATGGCACCGAGGCCATGGCCCGGGCAGTGGCTGCAAGTCCGGCCTTTTCGATCGCCGGTGGCGGTGACACCATTGCGGCCATCAACAAGTTCGGGATCGAGAAACAGGTCTCCTATATCAGTACCGGTGGCGGCGCATTCCTGGAATTCCTGGAAGGGAAGGTCCTGCCTGCCGTGGCCATCCTTGAGCAGCGTGCTGCGGAGTAGTTTGCTTGAAAAGACGCACCAAAATCGTTGCTACACTAGGGCCTGCCAGCTCCGATCAGGAAACCATCGACCGCCTGATCGAGGCTGGCGTGGATGTCGTCCGTCTGAATTTCTCCCACGGCATTGCCGAGGATCATGTTCAAAGGGCGGAGCTGGTGCGCGCCCGTGCCCGTGCCGCAGGTCGTGCCGTGGGCGTGCTCGCGGATCTCCAGGGACCCAAGATCCGCATCGGCAAGTTCAAGGATGGCAAGATCTTCCTGAATCCGGGCGATCCCTTCATCCTGGACATCGAGTGTCAGCTTGGTGATCAGACCCGGGTGGGCCTGACCTATCCCGAACTGATCCATGATGTCACTCGCGGCACGACGCTGCTGCTCAATGACGGGATGATCGTGCTCTGGGTGGACCAGGTCATGGGCAAGGAGGTGCACACCCGCGTGGTTCAGGGTGGGGAGCTGTCCAACAACAAGGGCATCAACCGAGCCGGTGGCGGCCTGACCGCGCCGGCCCTGACCGACAAGGATCGCGAGGACATCATCACCGCTGCCCGGCTGGAGGCGGACTACATTGCCGTTTCCTTTCCGCGCTGTGCCGAGGACATGCACGAGGCCCGTCGCCTGTTGCGTTCAGCAGGCGGACATGGCGCACTGGTGGCCAAGATCGAGCGTGCCGAAGCCGTCGAGGCCATGGAGGAGATCATCGACGCCTCCGACGCCATCATGGTTGCCCGTGGGGATCTTGGGGTGGAGATCGGCGATGCTGCCGTACCCCCGGTTCAGAAGCGGCTGATCAAGATGGCCCGCGAGCGAAACCGGGTGGTCATCACGGCCACGCAGATGATGGAGTCGATGATCACCAATCCCATCCCGACCCGGGCCGAGGTATCCGACGTTGCCAATGCCGTGCTGGATGGCACCGATGCCGTGATGCTCTCGGCGGAAACGGCTTCGGGCAAGTACCCGGTGGAGGCCGTGGCCGCCATGGACCGGGTCTGTCGGGAGACCGAGCGGCAGGCACACTGGGAAAACGACAATCTGCTGCCTGAGCACCAGTGGCTGCGCATGGATGAAACCATCGCCGGGATCAGTGTCATTGCGGCCAGCCGTCTGCCCATCGCGGCGATTGCCGCATTCACCGAAAGCGGCGCCACCACGCTCTGGATGTCGCGGGCCAACACGCATGTGCCGATCTATGCCCTGAGTCCGCAGGTGCATACCCGGCGCAAGGTCACGCTCTATCGTGGCGTGTACCCCATCAATTTCCGCCTGAACCGGCATGATGACCCCGGCCAGGTCATGCGTGCGGCGGAGGACGAACTGCGGCGAAGAGGCTCCGTGCGTGATGGCGATCTGATCCTGATCACCATCGGCGAACCGATGGCGGCACCGGGGGGCACCAATACCCTCAAGATCGTACGCGTGGGAGATCTTGCACGACGCGAGGCCGAAGCCCCGGGGGGATGAAAATCGTTTTCATGTATTTTGTTTGTGTTTATAATCGCTTGAACGCTTTTTTGGCATTCCATTCCTAGGAGACGCACATGGCGCTTATCTCGCTTCGACAACTGCTTGACCATGCGGCTGAGCATGGTTACGGTATTCCCGCTTTCAATGTCAACAACATGGAGCAGATCCATGCCATCATGGAGGCGGCCCAGGAAGTGGACAGCCCCGTGATCCTGCAGGGCTCCGCCGGTGCCCGCAAGTACGCCGGCGAGCCCTTTCTGCGCCATCTGGTCATGGCCGCCGTCGAGATGTATCCCAATATCCCGGTTGCCATGCACCAGGACCACGGTGCCAGCCCGGCGGTCTGCATCCAGGCCATCCGTTCCGGCTTCACCAGCGTGATGATGGACGGCTCCCTGATGGAAGACGCCAAGACCCCGTCCACCTATGACTACAATGTCGCCGTGACCCGCCAGGTGGTGGACATGTCCCACGCCGTGGGCGTTTCCGTGGAAGGTGAACTCGGCTGCCTGGGCTCGCTTGAAAGCGGCATGGGCGAGAAGGAGGACGGCCATGGCGCCGAGGGCGTGCTGAGCCACGATCAGCTTTTGACCGACGCCGAAGAGGCTGCCCGTTTCGTGGCCGCCACCAAGGTCGACGCCCTGGCCATTGCCATCGGCACCAGCCATGGCGCCTACAAGTTCTCCCGCAAGCCCACCGGTGACATCCTGGCCATCGAGCGCGTCAAGGAGATCCATGCCCGCATCCCCGATACCCATCTGGTGATGCACGGTTCCTCTTCCGTGCCGCAGGAGTGGCTGGACATCATCAACCAGTTCGGTGGCGAGATGCCGCAGACCTACGGCGTGCCGGTTGAAGAGATCCAGCAGGGCATCAAGTACGGCGTGCGCAAGGTCAACATCGACACCGATCTGCGCATGGCCATGACTGGCGCCATCCGCAAGCACCTGGCCGAGAACAAGAGCAATTTCGATCCGCGCAAGTTCCTGGTCGATGCCACCAAGGCGGCCAAGGCGATCTGCAAGGCCCGCTACGAGCAGTTCGGCACCGCCGGCAATGCCAGCAAGATCAAGGTCATTGCGCTCGACGACATGGCCCTTCGCTACAAGAAGGGCGAACTGGATCCGCGTGTCACGGGCCTCGAGGCCCAGCGCGCTGCCGGCTAAGCCATCCTGGTCTTGTCCAGCGAGGCCCAACATCCGTTGGGCCTCGTTTTTGCCGGAATAATTCAGGTGTCTTGGCCCAGGGTGGCTCTGCCCTGCGCCAAGCTACCTTATCCTTGAGGTCATCATGTCCAAATTCAAGATTGCCCCTTCCATCCTGTCCGCCGATTTCGCCCGTCTTGGTGAAGAAGTCCGTGCGGTTGATCAGGCTGGCGCCGACTACATCCATGTGGATGTCATGGACAACCACTTCGTTCCGAACCTGACGATCGGACCGCTGGTGGCAGCCGCCATTCGCCCGCATACCCAAAAGCCCCTGGACGTGCACCTGATGATCGAGCCCGTGGATGCCATCATCCCGGAGTTCGCCAAGGCCGGCGCGAATATCATCACCGTGCATCCGGAGGCGACCCGACATCTGGATCGCACCATCCAGCTCATCCAGAGCCTGGGCTGCAAGGCCGGGGTATCGCTGAATCCGGCGACCCCCATCAATGTGCTGGACTACGTGCTGGAGAAGCTGGATCTCGTGTTGCTGATGAGCGTCAATCCCGGCTTTGGCGGCCAGAGCTTCATCGAATACACGCTGCCCAAGATCGAGCAGGTACGCAAGCGCATCGATGCCACCGGCAAGGCCATCGATCTTGAAGTCGATGGCGGCATCAAGGTGGACAATGTGCGCCGCGTGGCCGATGCCGGCGCCGATGTCTTCGTGGCTGGAAGCGCCATCTACAACACCCCGGACTACAAGGCGACCATCGACGCCTTCCGTCGCGCCTTGGGGGAATGAGCGTGGCAGTCCTGATGAAGCCCCGCTTTCAGCCTCCTTTTACCGCAAAGGCCGTTGTCATCGACCTGGATGGCACCCTGATCGACACCGCCGGTGATCTGGCGGCGGCCGCCAACCGGATGCTGCAGGAACTGGGACGCCCCACGGTCGAGCTGCCGATCATTCGCGGTTTCATCGGCAATGGCGTCAAGGAGCTGGTGCGCCGCACCCTGCGCCTGACCGAGGAGCCTTCGGACGACATGGTCAATGAAGCCTTCGCCATCTACATGGCGCATTACAAAAACCACCTGCACGACACCAGCCGACCCTATCCTGGCGTGCAGGAAACCGTGGAGGCCCTGCGCCGCGAAGGTCGGGTGCTTGGCTGCATCACCAACAAGCGCGACGAGCTGACCCAGCCTCTGCTCAAGGCGCTGGGGTTGCATCACTATTTCCAGATCATCCTGTCGGGGGATACCCTGCCCAAACGCAAGCCTGACCCCATGCCGCTGCTGCATGCCAGTCATGTGCTCGGCATTGCGGCCGAGGACATGTTGCTGGTCGGCGATTCCCGCAACGACACGGAGGCGGCATTTGGCGCCGGGGTGCCTGTCGTTTGTGTCACTTATGGGTATAATGGCGATCAGGACGTCCGCGAACTGAATCCGGATGCTGTCATCGACGAATTCGCGGATCTCAGCAACCTGCTGGCTTGACGGGAAACCAGATCATGGTCACCTTGGCTGAAAACATCAGAATCATGGCCCGATGGCGGCGCTGAAGCATTCAGCGCCGCCGTACGATCGCATTCTGACAGCCTAGGTGAATCCGCATGACCCCTGAACAGTTCAAGAACCTTGCCGCGCAAGGTTATAACCGTATACCACTCTCGCGAGAAATCCTCGCCGACCTCGACACGCCGCTGAGCGCCTATCTCAAACTGGCACATGGGCCTTATTCCTACCTGCTGGAATCAGTGCAGGGTGGTGAAAAATGGGGCCGCTACTCCATCATTGGCCTGCCGGCCAGGACCTTGCTGCGCGTTCGCGGGCAGGAGATCACACTTGAAATTGCGGGCGAAACGGTCGAGCAGCACCAGGCAATCGATCCCCTGCAGTGGATCGAGGAATACCAGCAGCGTTTCCGGGTGGCGCCTGTAGAGAGTCTGCCGCGTTTTTCCGGCGGGCTGGTCGGCTATTTCGGCTATGATACCGTGCGCTACATCGAACCCAGGCTGCAGGGCAGGCAAAAGCCTGATCCTCTGGGAACGCCGGACATCCTGTTGCTGCTATCCGAAGAAGTGGTGGTCTTCGACAATCTGCGTGGTCGCCTGCACCTGATCGTGCATGCCGATCCCGCCTTGCCCCGGGCTTACGAAAACGCCCAGGCCCGGCTCGACCAACTCGTAGCCGCATTGCGCGAGCCCTTGCCTGCGCAGGCGTCGCTCGGCCAGGCCCGCGAGGTCGGCGAGGCGGACTTCCAGTCCAGCTTCAGCCGCGAGGGCTATGAAAATGCGGTGAACCGGATCAAGGCCTATATCCGCGAAGGCGATGTCATGCAGGTGGTGCCTTCCCAGCGCATGTCCATTCCCTTTGCCGCCGCCCCCCTGGACCTCTACCGTGCCTTGCGCGGGCTCAATCCCTCACCCTACATGTTCTTCTTCGATCTCGACGAATTTCATATCGTCGGGGCCTCCCCGGAAATCCTGACGCGCCTGGAAGACGGCGAGGTAACGGTCCGCCCCATTGCCGGGACGCGGCCACGCGGCAGCACCACGGCCGAGGATCAGGCGCTGGAGGCGGAGCTGCTGGCCGATCCCAAGGAGCGCGCCGAACACCTGATGCTGATCGACTTGGCACGCAACGACGTGGGCCGGGTAGCCGAGACCGGCTCGGTGCGGGTCACCCAGAACATGGCCATTGAGCGCTACTCGCACGTCATGCACATCGTGTCCAATGTCACCGGGCAACTGAAGCAGGGGCTCAATGCCATGGATGTCCTGCGTGCAACCTTTCCGGCCGGCACCGTTTCAGGGGCGCCCAAGATCCGCGCCATGGAGATCATCGACGAGCTGGAGCCGGTCAAGCGGGGCATCTATGCCGGCGCGGTGGGATACCTGTCCTGGACGGGCAACATGGATACCGCCATTGCCATCCGCACCGCGGTCATCAAGGCAGGCATGCTGCACATCCAGGCTGGGGGCGGCATCGTGGCGGATTCCGTGCCCGCGCTGGAATGGGAAGAGACCCTGAACAAGCGCCGTGCGACCTTCCGGGCCGTCGCGCTGGCCGAGGCCGGCCTGACCGAAACGCAGCAAGGAGAACGGCCATGCTCCTGATGATCGACAACTATGACAGCTTCACCTACAACCTCGTGCAGTACTTTGGCGAACTGGGCGCGGATGTCGCCGTGCACCGCAACGACCGGATCACCCTGGCCGAGATCGAGGCGCTGGCGCCTGAGCGCATCGTGATCTCGCCGGGCCCCTGCACGCCCAATGAAGCGGGAATTTCCATGGACGTCATCCGCCACTTTGCCGGACGTCTGCCGATCCTCGGCGTCTGCCTTGGTCATCAGGCCATCGGCCAGGTGTTTGGTGGCCATGTCATTCACGCCAGGGAAGTCATGCATGGCAAGACTTCCCCGATCCTGCATCAACAGGAGGGCGTGTTCAGGGCATTGCCGGTCCCCTTCGAGGCCACCCGCTATCATTCCCTGGTGGTCGAGCGCGAGACCCTGCCGGATTGCCTAGCGGTGACTGCCTGGACTGCCGAGGGCGACATCATGGGGCTGCGTCACAAGTCACTGGCCATCGAGGGCGTGCAGTTTCATCCCGAATCAATCATGACCGCGCATGGCAAGGAATTGCTGAACAACTTCCTGCAACAGCCTGCCGGAGCGGACAGCGCATGATCCAGACAGCCATCAAGCAGGTCGTTGAAGGCGCTGATCTGTCGCGCGAGCAGGCCCGCGCGGTCTTTCAGCAGATCATGTCCGGCGAGGCCACGCCCGCCCAGGTTGGGGCCCTGCTGGTCGGGATGCGCATGAAGGGCGAGACGGTGGAGGAAATCGTGGGCGCGGCCCAGGTCATGCGTGCCATGGCCAGCCGGGTCAATATTGATGTACCGCACCTGGTCGATACCTGCGGCACCGGGGGTGATGGCCGCCATACCTTCAACATCTCCACGACTGCCGCGCTGGTGGCGGCCGCGGCCGGTGCGGTGGTGGCCAAGCACGGCAACCGCTCGGTATCCAGTACCTGCGGCAGTGCCGACGTGCTGGAGGCGGCCGGCCTGCGCCTGGCGCTCTCGCCGCAGCAGGCGCAGGACTGCATGGCGATGGTCGGCGCCGGGTTCCTGTTTGCGCCTGCCCATCACGGCGCCATGAAGCATGCCATCGGGCCGCGGCGGGATATCGGTATCCGTACCCTGTTCAATCTGCTGGGGCCGCTCACCAACCCTGCCGGTGCGCCGAACCAGGTGGTCGGGGTATTCGCCGAACGCTGGCTCACGCCCCTGGCCGAGGTATTGCGGGAGCTGGGCAGCCGGCATGTGCTGGTGGTGCATGGTAGCGACGGGCTCGATGAGATCACGATCAGCGGTCCCACCGAGATTGCCGAACTGCGCGATGGGCGCATCATCCGCGATCAGATCCGGCCGGAGGACTTTGGCCTGCAATGCGCGCCCCTGTCGGCGCTGCAGGTGGCTGATGTGCAGTCCGCCTTGCGGGTCATGCTGGAAGTGCTGGAGGGCGGGCAGGGGCCAAGGCGGGATGTGGTCCTGCTCAATGCCGGTGCCGCCATTTACGTCGCCGGGCTTGCCGCAACACTGGCGCTCGGGGTCGAGCGCGCCCGCGAGGCCCTGGACAGTGGCAGGGCCTTGGCCAAGCTGCGTGAGCTCGCGCAATGGACACAGGCACTGCCCGCATGAGCCAGTCTGATATCCTCGACCGCATTCTCGCCCGGAAGGCCCAGGAAGTGGCTGAGCGCAAGGCCCGCCAGCCGTTGGAAACCCTGCAGTCCGCCGTGAGCATGGCGTCCCCGCCGCGTGATTTCGTCGGTGCGCTCTGGCAACGGGCACGCGCCGCGCATCCCGAGCCCGCCGTCATTGCCGAAATCAAGAAGGCCTCGCCCTCCAGGGGACTCATCCGGCCGGATTTCAATCCCGTCGAAATCGCCCGCTCCTATGCCAGCCATGGTGCGGCCTGTCTTTCCGTGCTGACGGATGTCGATTTCTTCCAGGGTGCCGATGCCTATCTGACCGCTGCGCGGGAAGCCTGTGATCTCCCGGTGCTGCGCAAGGAGTTCATCATCGATCCCTATCAGGTCTGGGAGGCGCGAGCCATCGGCGCTGATGCCATCCTCTTGATCGTCGCGGCGCTGTCGCTGCAACAGCTGGTGGCACTTGAGGCTCAGGCGCACGCCCTGGGGATGGGAGTGCTGGTGGAAGTGCATGATGCCGCGGAGCTGGCGCTGGCCCGGCAGCTCAGGACGCCCCTGATCGGAGTGAACAATCGTGACCTGCGCACCTTCGAGACCCGGCTGGAAAACAGTCTGGAACTCCTGCCCCTGTTGGGCCCCGACCGCCTGCTGGTCAGTGAAAGTGGCATCCACACGGCCGCGGACGTCGCCCGGCTCCAGGCCGCCGGTATTCACGCCTTTCTGGTGGGCGAGGCCTTCATGCGCCAGCCTGATCCTGGTGCGGCCTTGCAGTCCTTGTTTCATTCCGGCAAGGTATGATCACCATGTTTAGGTTTTCGCGAGACATAATGATATATTCAAATCTGGAGGTGGTATGAAGGCAAGAGTGAAATGGCTTGGGCAGGATGGCATGGCCTTTGTGGCGGAATCCGGCAGTGGCCATGCCCTGGTGCTGGACGGCTCTTCGGATGCCGGCGGGCGGAACCTCGGTCCCCGTCCCATGGAATTGGTGCTGATGGGACTCGGGGGTTGCAGCAGCTTCGATGTCGTGCTGATCCTCAAGCGTTCGCGCCAGGACATTCACGACTGCGTGGTCGAGATCGATTCCGAGCGGGCAGAGAGTGATCCCAAGGTGTTCACCCGCATTCACCTGCACTACATCGTCACCGGCCGCAACCTTGATCCTGGCCGCGTCGAACGGGCCATTCAGCTTTCCGCCGAGAAATATTGCTCGGCCAGCATCATGCTGGAAAAGACTGCCGAGATCACACACGACTTCGAAGTAAGGCCCGTGGACTGACCGAGCCAGGGCGCTGAACCGAGCTTGCCTGTTCAGGCAAAAAGGAAGAATTCGATGCTGCTGTCGAGAACCAGCGAATATGCACTGCAGGCACTCATCTATCTGGCAACCCAGCCCCCGGGCCAGCCGCGCCTGAGCCGCGAAGTCGCCAGCTATCTCGGCGTGCCAGCCCAGTACCTTGCCAAGATCCTGCAGGACCTTGCCAAAAATGATGTGCTGAGTTCCTATAAGGGGCGGGGGGGCGGATTCGTCATGCGTCCGGAAGCCCTGGACATGCCCATCATCGATGTGCTGGAAATCGTCGAGGGACGTCATTTTGGTGAGGGTTGCGTGCTGGGTCTGAAGAAGTGCAGTGACAAGACCGCCTGCCCGGTGCATTACCACTGGAAGCCGCTCAAGGCACAGGTCATGGATATGCTGGGACAGCATACCATCGGCAGCATGGCCGCGGCGGTCAGGGAAGGGCGCTATCGCCTGCAACTACCCACGGCAGGGCTGACGGCGGAAGCCTGCAACAGCTAGTCTCCCAGGAGAAATTCAATGTTGCCAAGACCTGCAGCACCCATTGGCCTGCATCATGTGGCCTTGTTCGTTCCCGACCTGGCCGCGGCGGAGCATTTCTATGTCGATCTCATGGGTATGCGGGTGGAGTGGCGCCCGGACCCGGACAATGTCTATCTGACTGGCGGCAGGGATAACCTGGCCCTGCATCGACTGGTCGAGGCGGGCGCTGGATATGCCGATCCCGGCTCACAGAAGCTGGACCACATCGGCTTTGTCTTGCGAAGTCCCGAGGATGTCGATGCCTGGTTTGTTTTTCTGAAGGACGCCGGAGTCAGCATCAAGACCGAACCGCGTACCCATCGGGATGGCGCCCGCAGTTTCTATTGTGAGGACCCGGCAGGCATTACCGTTCAATTGATCCACCACCCGCCTTTGGCCGGATGATCGCAGCTGCCGCGCCTTTTTCCGGCGCGGCAGCCCTGCATTCCTAACCGAGCAGCACCGAGATCAGGCTGGCCCAGCCAAGTACTACCAGCGACACGATGACGACACCGAGGAAGCGGTGATTTACTGCAGTCGTTTGATCGTTCATATCCTTATCCTCTTATCCTTTTAAGTTCCGAGGGCATTTCCTGCCAGGAAGTTACCTTCTGGCTAATGAGGATAATAGGACACCGATATATTAATTACAAGTTGGTTTTTCAGACCCACAAACTTCCGCGGGTCATCAGACGGGAGAGCAGGCGCATGCCAAGCCGCGCGGGCAGGGGAAGCTTGCGCCCCCCCAGAGACATGGCGTTCTGCCCATGCTGGATCTCTTCTTCCTGCATGGTGTTCAGGATGGCGCGGGACCGTATGTCGTCCGCCGGGAGCTGTTGCAGGTGGTCCTCGATGTGTGCTTCCACCTGCCTTTCCACTTCGGCGACCAGGCCCAGGTTCGTGCTGCGCCCAAGCCTGGCGGCGCTCGCGCCCATCAGCCAGCCCCCCATGTACCAGAGCGGATTGAGCAGGCTGGGGCGCATCCGGAACTCGCGCAGCCGCTCCTCGCACCAGTGCAGATGATCGGCCTCTTCCCGGGCCGCCTGTTCCAGATGCGCGCGCAAGGGCGTCTCCCGGCTCATGAAGGCCTGGCCCTGATAGAGCGCCTGCGCCATCACCTCGCCAGCATGGTCTACCCGCATCAGGCGCCCGGCGCGAACCCGCTCGCTGGGTTCGACCAGGGTGTCATCCAGTGCCGCAGCCGGCGAAGGTTTGCCGGTTCCCCGCTGCACCCCGTGCAGGGTGCGTAGTGCATGATCAAACTGGCCAACGAGACGATCCAGGGGGGAGCTGTGGCGTTGCATGGCAATTCCTGAGGGGCCCAAAGATTTCAGTGTGCATCGTCTCTGCCTGAATGACAATTGCTGCGCTTACCTTGCCGCGCCCTGTGTGGCTGGTTTGCCGGCCGCGGGTGCGCCACCTTCCTGCGCGGCCTGACCCGGGGGCACCTTGCCGGGCTGAATGCTGGACAGATAATGTGCGGCTGCCAGCGCCTCCTGGGGACTGAGACGCTCCGCCACCACTCGCATCAGCCCCTGCGGATCATTCTTGCGCGAGCCCTTCTTCCAGTTCTCGATCTGGTTGACGAGATAAGTGGGCTGCTGGCCCGCCAGTCGGGGGAAGTTGACGCCGACCCCTACGGCCTGTGGCCCATGGCAGGAGACACAGGCGGGTATCTTCTTGTCCCAGTTACCGTTCAGCGCCAAGCTTTCGCCAAGTCTGAAATCAGGATCCTTGCCATAGGGCCGAGGGGTCATCTGCAGGTTCTGATTGGCATAGTAAGCCAGCGCGTCGCGGGCATCCTGATCGGACAGGGCCTTGGCGATGGGCTGCATGACCGGGTTTTGCCGCTGTCCGGTCTTGAAGTTCTCGATCTGCCTGAAAAGATATTCAGGATTCAGTCCCGCCAACCGCGGAAAGCCGGCCTGATCCTGGCCTGCGCCATGCTGGCCGTGACAGGTCGCGCAGGCCTGCAGGCCATTGCCTCCCTGCAGGACGATTTGCCTGCCGCGTTCCGGATTGCCGGCCGTTTGGGCCAGGGCGGTGTTTGCGAGTGTCACGGTGCCAAGCAAACCGAAGGCAAAGGCAGATATCCTTTTCACGATTGGACTCCTGGCGATGGGCTTCGGATGAGGAATTTACTTAAAATAAACCACCCATGTCGGTCAAGTCATCCGTCGTTCGGGTCGAGCGCCGCCAGGATGGCGTCTGCTTCCAAGGCTGGATTCGCAAGCGGCCGCCGATTTGGCTATTATGGCACAGTTCGGTGCTGCCGGAAGGAGTCCCTGTGGAAAAACCCTATTATCAAAGGCATATCTTCTTTTGCACCAATCAGCGCGAAAGCGGCAAGGCGGCCTGCAACAATTCGGGCGTGGCCGATGCCATGGCGAAGCTTGCCAAGCAGCGGGCCAAGGATCTGGGCATCCATGGTCCTGACGGGGTCCGGGTCAACCGGGCCGGCTGCCTGGGCCGTTGCGCCAGCGGACCCATTGCTCTCGTCTATCCCGAAGGGGTGTGGTACACCTACGTGGATGCCGAGGATGTGCTTGAAATCGTCGACTCCCACCTCAAGGACGGCGTGGTCGTTGAACGCCTGAAAATCTAGGACTTCCATGCTCCCCACCGACAAGCTGCAACGCTACGATGGCCTGGAAAGCGATTTCACCTGCGTCAATGAGACGGTCAGCATAGACGGTCCGGCCGGCAGGATCGAAGGCATTACCGCCTGTCCGCCTGAAGGGGACATTCGCGGCGTGGTTGCGGTCATCTGTCACCCGCATCCGCTCTACGGGGGTAGCCTGCACAACAAGGTCGTGCATTATCTGAGCCGCACCTGCAACGAACTTGGCATCCCCTCCCTGCGATTCAACTTTCGCGGCGTGGGCCAAAGCGAAGGAAGCTATGACGGTGGCCGGGGCGAGCGTGAAGACCTGCTGGCGGTGATCGACTGGGCATTGGATAGGCGCCCTGGATTCGACATCTGGCTCGCCGGCTTTTCCTTTGGCGCCTATGTGGCCTATTGCAGTGCCCGCGCCCGGCCACAGATACGGCGCCTGATCACGATTGCTCCACCGGTGAATCTCTTTGACTTTGGCGAGGCGCCCGCGCCGCACTGCCCCTGGCTGGTGGTGCAGGGCCAAAGGGACGAAATCGTGCCGTGTGAGGACGTCGAGCGCTGGGTCCGGGCCCATGATGGCGCGCCCGATCTGCTCTGCTTCAAGGACGCCGACCACTTTTTCCATGGACAGTTGAACGTGCTGCGCAGTGGTCTGCTGGATGCGCTTGCCGAGGATGCGCCCGAAGCCCTTCCCCTGACATGCTTCTAGTACCCGGTGGGGTGGTCCTGCAGGCCAGGGCGCTTCGCAAGGCCTACGGCGATCGCGTCGTGGTCGATGGCATCGACCTGCGCATCGCGGCTGGCCAGTGCCTGGGCATTCTCGGCCCCAATGGCGCTGGCAAGACCACCACCATGCGCATGATGCTGGGGCAGGCGCCGACTGACGGCGGCAGCCTGGAGGTCTTCGGCGAGCCCATGCCCCAGCGCGCCGAACACATCCGTGCGCGCCTTGGCGTGGTGCCCCAGGCAGACAACCTGGACCCCGACTTCACCGTTTACGAAAATCTCCGCATCTATGGACGCTACTTCGGCATCCCCGCGCCTCAGCTCGCGCAGCGCATTCCCGAGTTGCTGAATTTCGCCGAGCTGACCGACCGAGCCAACTCACCCATTGCTGCACTCTCCGGCGGCATGAAGCGCCGTCTCACATTGGCGCGCGCCCTGATCAACGATCCTGAGCTGATTCTGCTCGACGAGCCGACCACCGGTCTCGACCCCCAGGTTCGCCACCTCATCTGGCAGCGTCTGCGCAGCCTGCGTCAGGCCGGCAAGACCCTGGTCCTGACCACGCATTACATGGAAGAGGCGGAACGGCTTTGTGACGAAGTGATCGTCATGGACAACGGCCGCATCCTCGCCCAGGGCTCGCCCCAGAGCCTGATCCATCAATACGTCTCGCCTGAAGTCGTGGAAATCCGGGCTAATCATGCCGGCGAGCTGCCGGATCTCGACAGCCTGCCGGCGCAACTGTACCGCGACCGGGAAATCGTTGCTGATACCGCCTTTTTCTATCTCGACTCGGCCGGGCCCCTGCTGGAAGCGGTCAGGCAGGTGCCCGGGATCAGCGCGCTGATGCGTCCGGCCACCCTGGAAGACGTCTTTCTCAAACTGACCGGGCGCGACCTGCGCGATTGACCGGTGCTGACCGCTCGCTGGAGGAAACATGCTTGACTGGCGTCCACCCCGACCGCGCCTGCGCAGCCTCGCAGTCTGGCGCCGCAATGCCCTGGTCTGGCGCAAGCTCATGCTGCCCAGCCTGATCGGCAACTTCGGGGATCCCTTTCTCTATCTGCTGGGCCTGGGCTATGGCCTCGGTCTTTATATCGGCAGCATGGCCGGCATGCCCTACCTCGTGTTCCTGGCCTCCGGCATCGTCGCCAGCAGCGCCATGAACACGGCCACCTTCGAAGGGCTCTATTCCGCCTTCACCCGCATGACCCATCAGCAGACCTATGGCGCCATGCTGGCCACACCCTTGCAGGTGGATGACATCCTCGCCGGGGAGATGCTCTGGTGTGCCAGCAAGAGCCTGATCAGTGGAGCCGCCATCCTGATCGTCGCCACCCTGCTGGGTGCCGTCACGAATCCGGCTGCCCCCTGGGCCATCCCCATCATCTTTCTTACCGGTCTCGCCTTTGCCGGCCCCGCCCTGGTGATGACCGCGCTGGCGCCGAGCTATGACTTCTTCATGTACTACTTCACCCTGGTCCTGACGCCCATGTTTCTCTTTTCCGGGGTGTTCTATCCCATCGATACGCTGCCCGCGTTGCTGAAGGTGCTTGCCCAGATTCTGCCCCTGACCCATGCCGTCGCGATCCTGCGACCCTTGCTGGCCGGCGGCGGCATACAGGACTTCTGGGTTCATCTGGGGGTGCTGCTGGCTTACGCGGGGGTTGGTTACTACCTGGCCGTGGTGCTGGTGCGTCGTCGGCTGCTGGTCTGAGTGGTGTCAAATAGTTGACTTTCTCGTCCTGAAATAAGAATATTATCCCTAGCTTATGCTTGTGCTCCGCAAGGAGTCAGGAAAAGCTTGTTCCTTCCTCCTTTGGTGGTTTATTGGCGCGGATATCCTCCGCGCCTTTTTTGTGCCTGTTGCGAGGAGCGGGCGCCCCTCGCTTTGCGCCGGCTATCGAATCAGGGACGCATTGAGCACATCTGGCAGGCGCGGCATGGTCTGCTGCGGGAACTCACCGGTCAGAGAGTTCAGGAAGGTCACGATATCGGCCACCTGCTGATCGGTCAGGGTCTTGTCCAGCTGGCTCTTCGCCATCACGCGCACCGCCTCGTCCAGGGTCGGCACCGAACCGTTGTGAAAATAAGGAGCGGTCAGCGCGATATTGCGCCAGGGGGCCACGCGCCAGACGTTCCGGTCTTCTTCCTTCTTTGTCACATTGAAGCGTCCAAGGTCCGCAGTCAGATCGTACTTCTGCACATAGTCATTCGGGAAGCGGGGAAACTTCATGTAGAAGCCCTGGCCCACCGGCAATTGCGGTCCGGCAAAGTTCGGTCCACTGTGGCAGGACGTGCAGCCGACTTCCTGCACCAGCTTCAGGCCGCGCTGCGCTGAGGCATTCAGTGCGTTCTGATCGCCCTTGGCATAACGGTCGAAGGCACTGTCGGGAGTGATCAGGGTGCGTTCATAGCTGGCGATGGCCTTCACGATATTGTCGATGTTGACGGGGTTCTGGCCGCCGAACACCTGCTGGAATGCCTCCCCGTAACCCGGAATCGACTTGATCCGCTGCACGGCCAGATCGTGCTTGGGCATGCCCATCTCGACCGGGTTGGTGATCGGGCCCTTGGCCTGTTCTTCCAGGGTGGGCGCGCGGCCATCCCAGAACTGCACGCTCAGGAAGGCGGCATTCCAGACCGTCGGGGCCGAGCGCTCGCCAAGTTGCCCCTCGATGCCGACCGAGGTCGGGCGCGCGTCATCGCCGCCGGCCATCACGTTGTGGCAGGAATTGCAGGATACCGTGCCGGTGCGTGACAGGCGCGGATCGAAATAGAGCTGCTTGCCGAGTTCTATCTTGGCCGGGGTCATCGGGTTGTCGGCCGGAACCGGCGCCTTGGCAGGCAGGATGAAGCCCGCCAGCGGTCCGGCAGGGGCTTTCGCCTGCTTGTTGTCAGCTTGCGGCACGCTCTCGGTCCTTGCCGTACTCCCGGTCTCTTTATCCTGATCCTGCTGCTGGCCGCAGCCCGCGAGCCCCAGCAGCAGGGCTCCACCCATTGCAAGCACAAAGGCGCCCTTGCGGGAATTGCCAGCGCTGGGTAAGGGTTTGTCGTATGTCATGCTAAACTCCTGTCTTTGTGGGGTGGCGATGTATTTTAGAATATGTCTAAATGCTGCACTGATCAAGCAGGCTCGCCCGGCTGATCATGCTTTTCCGGGGCGAAGCCATTGAAGCCGGGATTGCCTTGACAAAGTGTGCGGCTGCCTATAGGATTCCGCCTCTACTCAAACGACAGATGTTTGGAGTTCCAGAATGAAAACGTTTTCCGCCAAGGCCCACGAGGTCAAGCGCGATTGGTATCTCATCGACGCCTCTGGCATGGTGCTGGGTCGTCTCGCCGTGGAAATTGCCAAGCGCCTGCGTGGCAAGCACAAGCCTGAGTACACGCCCCATGTCGATACCGGCGATTACATCGTCGTGGTCAACGCGGAAAAGGTCCGTGTAACGGGTAACAAGACCCGCGACAAGATGTATCATCATCATACTGGCTATGTCGGCAATCTCAAGACCAGCAGCTTTGAAAAGCTGATCGCCACCCATCCGGAGCGGGTCATCGAGATCGCCGTCAAGGGCATGCTGCCCAAGAATCCCCTGGGTCGGGCCATGTACAGAAAGCTGAAGGTCTATGCCGGATCCGAGCATCAGCACAGCGCCCAGCAGCCCCAAAACCTGACTATATAACGGAACAGGACTATGGCCGAACAGCAATATTACGGAACAGGGCGCCGGAAAACCTCCACGGCGCGCGTCTATATCAGGCCCGGCAAGGGCGCGATCATCGTCAACAAGCGCAGCCTGGAAGAGTACTTCGGGCGCGAGACCTCCCGCATGGTCGTCCGCCAGCCGCTGGAGCTGACCGGCAACGCCGACCGCTTCGACATCATGGTCAATGTGGCCGGTGGTGGCGCCAGTGGCCAGGCCGGCGCCATTCGCCACGGTATCACCCGCGCGCTCATGGTTTACGACGAGGCCCTGCGCGGAACCCTGCGCAAGGCGGGGTTCGTGACCCGCGATGCGCGTGAGGTCGAGCGCAAGAAGGTCGGCAAGCACAAGGCGCGTCGGAGCACTCAGTTCTCCAAGCGTTGATCTGTTGCCAGCCAGACAAAAAGCCGCCCCAGGGGCGGCTTTCTTGTTTTCTGGTCGCCCAGGACGGTTTGCCGGGCTTTGGACCACAGGCCGGGCCTGCGCGAGGGTGGTGCTGTGATTTCCGGGGAGTTCGGGAGTGCTTCGGGAAGGAAATGGCTGGGGGACTAGGATTCGAACCTAGGTTGACGGAGTCAGAGTCCGTAGTCCTACCGCTAGACGATCCCCCAAGCGATTGCGCTATTCTAGGTCATCTGGCTGCAGCTTTTCAAGTCTCCTGCCCGCCATCACGGAACTTTTCTGCAGGAATTGGGTTCTGGTACTTGTATAGATTGTGCGCGTATGTAAAATACCCGAATCCGCTCCCAGGATGGGGGCGGGCAAGTAAAATAAGCCGATGATGTTTGCGCAAACAAAATCGCTTTTTGATTTTGGACCCAAGGAGAATAGAAATGAACCTGAAGCTTTTGGCTGCTATCGCTGCTGGCATGCTCGTCCTGACCGCTTGCGGCAAGAAGGAAGAATCCACCGAAGCCCCCGCCGGCACCGAAGCCCCGGCTGATGCCGCTGCTCCGGCTGGCGATGCTGGCATGACCGGCACCGAGACTGCCCCGGCTGGTGATGCTGGCATGACCGGCGCTGCCCCGGCTGGCGATGCTGGCATGACCGGCGCTGCCCCGGCTGGTGATGCCGCTGCCACCGGTGGCGACACCGGCGCTGCCGGCACGGGCGCTGCTGGTGCCGAAGGCACTGCCGCCCCCACCGAGAGCCCTGCTGCTGCGCAGTAAGGTGTTCTTTGCCTGAGTCCGGGCGCGGCCATGCCGCGCCCCGGCCGAGTCAGGGCCCCGGGAAACCGGGGCCCTTGCTTTTTGTGGATATCCCGCAACTGTCTCCACTCTGCTTTTCAGGTTGTCTCCTCTCCTCAATGCAAGTGATATACCCATTTTTGCAGGCTCCGACCAAGGTCGCGTCAAAGTTCGGCAACAGGAAATGTTGCAGAAATGTTGCAAAGTGCTTTTTGTGCTGCTATATAGATACACAGCAGGTACAAACACTGCTTTAACTCTGAGGAGAGTAAACATGAACAAAATTATTGCTGCCGCCATTGCCGCGGCTGTCATGATGCCCGCCGCCAGCTTTGCTGCCGACAGCAAGCCCAGCGTCAAGGTGAGTGGTTATGTGCAGGCCGACTACCGTCTGGGTGACGGGAATGATGCGAACACGGCACAAGGGTATGGTGAGCACGAGTTCAATATGCGTCGCGCCCGTGTTGGCGTGAGCGGCAAGGTCAATGACCTGATCGGCTACGGTGTCACGCTCCAGGGCGACAACTCCAGCAATACCATCTTCCGCGACATGTTCGCCACTTTGAACTTCAATCCCCTGGCCAAGGTGACCGTGGGCCAGTTCAAGTATGAGTTCGACATCGAAGGTCGCGAGTCCTCTGCCGTGCGTCCCTTCATGGACCGCACCGATGTCACCAATCTCGTGGCCGATGGCATCAATCCCGGCAGCGGCTTCCGCGACAAGGGCGTGCAACTCTCCGGCAAGATGGACATGGGCGGCATGGGTGCCGGCTATGCCCTGGGTGTGTTCCAGGGTGAGGGCATGACCGGCAGTGATGCGCCAGTGGATGAGAATGGTATCAGCACTGGCGGCAACAACAACTTCATGTACACCGCCAACCTCTTCGTGATGCCGATGCCGGGCGTGAAGCTCAATGGCGGGTATATGAACAACGACCGCGGCGCCGATAACGTGACGGGAGGCGCGGCGAAAGATGAGCGCAGCGCCTGGACCCTGGGCGCGGCCTATGATGCCGGCCCGCTGCTGGCCCGTGCCGAGTATTATCAGGGCAAGGCGGATGCCGGTGCTGCGGGCGAAGATAAAACCAAGGGCTGGTATGCGATGGGTGTCTATACCGTGATGCCCGCTCTGGATCTGATGGCCCGCTACCAGACCGTGAAGCTTGAAGCCACCGGGGTCAGTGACGAGCCGGAGTTCGACAGCATCGATCTTGGCGCCAAGTACTATTTCGCCAGGAAGGGCAAGCGCGGTGGCACCAATGTCGCGCTCAACTACATGATCCGTGATGCGGAAGCCGGTTATACCACTACCCTGCTGAATGACGGCCGTGGTACTGAGGTTACTGGCGACGCCGTCGAGAACGTCCTCGCAGCCCGTCTGCAGGTCGCCTTCTAAGAAGCGGTTAACAGGCTGTACGCCGCCCTTCGGGGCGCTGACCGCCCGGGTTCGCCCGGGCGGTTTTTTTGTTGTGGGAGAGCGATTCCCAGGCTTTGTGATCCGGTTGATGCTGTGTCATCCGAGTGTTATCTTACTCTTTATTCATCGATCCATGGATGGTAAAATGCACGAAGTCACCTTGTCTTCCAAATTTCAGCTCAGCATCCCCAAGGCCATCCGCGAGCGCTTGCATCTCAAGGCGGGCCAGCGTTTCATCTTCGTCACCAGGGGCGATACCATTGCGCTCGTGCCGCAACGCAGCATGGCCGAGCTGCGCGGCAGCTTGCGTGGCGCGAATACCGACGATGTCAGGGACAGGCAGGATCGTATCTGATGGTCTTGGTGGACACCTGCGGCTGGATCGAATGGCTGACGGATGGTGCCCTGGCCGATGCATTTCAGCCATGGTTCAGTGATCCGGAAGTCCTGCTGGTACCCACTGTCCTGCAATATGAGTTATATAAGTGGATCTGCCGGGAGCGGGATGAGAGTTTCGCGCTGGAGGTCCTGGGTGTCACGGAGCGTGGGCAGGTGGTCCCGCTCGATACATCCCTGGCCTTGCTGGCAGCCGATCTCGCGGCTTCCTGTCGGCTCGCCATGGCGGATGCTATCATCTATGCCACGGCCCGCCAGGCAGGCGTTGAGCTGGTGAGTTCCGATGCGCATTTTTCGGGCCTGCCCGGCGTGCGCTATATCCCGAAACAGTCAGCTTAGGCCGGGTCAGGTTCTTGAGGAGTCGTAAAACATGAAAGTCCGGGTTGGTATCGTGGGTGGCACCGGCTATACCGGGGTCGAGCTGTTGCGCATTCTCGCTCAACATCCCCAGGCGCGCGTCACCGCAATCACTTCGCGCGGTGAGGCGGGTACGCGGGTGGATGCGCTCTTTCCGAACCTGCGCGGCTTTTATGATCTGGCCTTCAGCGAGCCTGACCCATTGCGGCTTGCGGATGCCTGTGATGTCGTCTTTTTCGCTACGCCGCATGGGGTGGCCATGGACTTGGCGCCGCAACTGCTCGAGCGCGGCGTGAAGGTCATCGATCTCGGGGCGGACTTTCGCCTGCGCGACCCTGAGAGCTTCGCCCGCTGGTATGGCATGGACCATCGCAGCCGGGACTGGCTGGCGCAGGCGGTGTATGGCCTGCCCGAGACCCGGCGCAACGAAATCCGCGAGGCGCGGCTGGTCGCCAATCCGGGTTGCTATCCCACGGCCACGCAGCTTGGCTTCCTGCCCCTGCTGGAAAGGGGCCTGCTCGATGCCCAGGGCCTGATTGCCGATGTGAAGTCCGGCGTGAGCGGGGCAGGGCGGACGGCCAGGATCCCCAATCTCTTTTGCGAGGCCGGAGACAGTTTCAGCGCCTATGCCGTGGCGGGGCATCGCCATCAGCCGGAGATCGAGCAGGAGCTGTCAGTCTGGGCCGGGCAGGAAGTCCTGCTCACCTTCGTGCCGCACCTCACGCCCATGATCCGCGGCATTCATGCCACGCTCTATGGCCGCTTGAGCAGCCCCATGGATACTGCGGAACTGCAGGCGCTCTTTGAGGCGCGCTATCAGGGCGAGCCCTTTGTCGACGTCTTGCCGGCCGGTTCGCATCCGGCCACCCGCAGCGTGCGCGGTGGCAATGTCTGCCGCATTGCGGTGCATCAGCCGCGTCCGGGCCAGATTGTGGTATTGTCGGTGATCGACAACCTGGTGAAGGGGGCATCCGGGCAGGCGGTGCAGAACATGAACCTGCTCTTTGGTCTGCCGGAAGATGCCGGGCTTGGGGCATTGGCGTTGCTGCCCTGATTTTTTGAACTTGACGCCGGATAGAATGTCCGAGGAAAATAGTCGGGTAATATTGGGCTGACCCGCTTGCCCGAAATACATGAACCTTGATTGATGGAGACTGCATATGAGCACGATGACCCAGGAAGTGGAAGAAATCCCGGCAGCTTTGACCCTGACGGAGAATGCGGCCAACAAGGTCAAGGGCCTCATCGAGGAAGAGGGCAACCAGGATCTCAAGTTGCGCGTGTTCGTCTCGGGCGGTGGCTGTTCCGGCTTCCAGTATGGGTTCACCTTTGACGAGAACGGCCAGGAAGGTGACACCGAAGTGAACCAGCACGGCGTGACCCTGCTGATCGATCCGATGAGCTACCAATATCTGGCGGGCGCGGAAATCGATTTCAGCGAGGGCCTGGAAGGCGCGCAGTTCGTGATCAAGAATCCCAATGCCACCACCACCTGTGGCTGCGGTTCTTCTTTTTCCGCCTGATCTGCTAAAATCCATGCAGGACCCAAGGGAGGCCTCGGCCTCCCTTTTTGCTGTTGCGAAACGGCTGAGGAGAGATCATGCGGGACAGACTGCCGGAATACTTGCCGGGCCTCGAAGGCGTGCCGGCCACACGTTCGAATATTTCCTACATCGACGGCCAGGCGGGCCTGCTGGAATACCGGGGCTATCCGATCGCCCAACTGGCGGAGCACAGCACCTTCGAGGAAACGGCCTTGCTGCTGCTCGATGGCGAACTGCCTCAAGCCGCGGCCCTGGAGGAGTTCGATCAGGCCATGCGCAGTGCCCGGCGGGTGAAGTACAACGTGCGGGAAATGATGAAGTTCATGCCCGTGACCGGTCACCCTATGGACATGCTGCAGACCGCCGTTGCCAGCCTGGGCATGTTCTATCCGGCCTATGATCTCCTGAGCGGCGGGCCGCGCAATGATCTCGATTACGTGCACAAGATGTCGGTGCGCATCATCGCGCGCATGCCGACCCTGGTGACGATGTGGGAGCACATTCGCTGCGGCAATGATCCGGTCCCGCCGCGCACCGACCTGACTCACGCCGAGAACTTCCTGTACATGCTCAAGGGCGAGCAGCCGGATCCCTTGCTGGCGCGTATCCTGGATGTCTGTCTCATCCTGCATGCCGAGCACACCATCAATGCCTCGACCTTCGCGGTATTGGTGGCGGGCTCGACCCTGGCCAGCCCTTATGGCGTGATTGCCGGGGCGGTGGGGACCCTGTCTGGCCCTCTGCATGGTGGCGCCAACGAGAAAGTGGTCGAGATGCTGGCGGAGATCGGCGACGCGAAGCACGTGGGAAAAGTGCTGGATGAAAAGCTGGCGCGCAAGGAAAAGATCTGGGGCTTTGGCCACCGCGAGTACAAGACCAAGGATCCTCGCGCGACCATTCTGCAGGGTCTGATGCAAAGGCTGGCCGATCAGCGCGGCTTGCGTCACAGCCAGCTCTTTGAAACGGCCCTTGCGCTGGAGAAGGCCGCCGAGCAGCGGTTGGGTGCTAAGGGCGTATTCCCGAACGTGGATTTCTATTCGGGCGTGCTGTATTACGAGATGGGCATCAAGCCGGATCTCTTTACGCCAATCTTTGCAATGGCCCGATCCGCGGGCTGGCTGGCGCACTGGCGCGAGCAACTGGGCGACAACCGGATCTTCCGCCCGACCCAGGTCTATACCGGCGAACACGGCCGCGAGTACGTCCCGCTCGGCTTGCGGGAGCAGGGCCCGGAAGCAGTCTGACCGGCATCATTCCGGGCTTTTGCGCCCGGAATGGTCTATCCTGCCCGGGTCACCTTCTGCAGCAACTTGCCCCAGTTGTCGCCGGGATGGATGGCGCCGAGTGCCACGCCCCGGCGCGCGCCCGTGACGCCGGGCAGGTTGCCGGGCAACCCCATGACGCTGCGCAGGGCCAGCCAGGCAAAGGCCATGGCCTCGAGTGCCTGGCTCGGAATGCCGGTTTCCCTTTCTCCGCGCAGGATGCGCATCTCCGGCAGTGCCTTGGCCAAGGCCTGCATCAAAACAGCATTTTCGGCACCACCGCCAAATACCAGCATTTCCGGTGCAACGGCGGTCCAGCGCCTGATGGCCTGCGCCACCGATTCGGCGGTGAGCGCCACCAGGGTAGCCATGAGGTCCGGCCCTTGGCAATGCCATCGCTCCTGTAGCTGGCTGAGATAGTCTTCCCCGAACAGTTCCCGACCCGTGCTCTTGGGCGGAGGCTCCTGAAAATAGTCCGCCTGCAGGCAGGCGGAGAGGATGTCCTGGTTCACCTGCCCCTGCCGGGCGATCTCGCCATTCGCGTCAAAGTGCTTCGCGCCCTGGCTGAGCTGTCGCGACAGGGCATCCAGCAGGACATTGCCCGGACCGGTGTCGAAGGCCACGGGCTCGTCCTGGGATGCTTGCGGCGGTAGCCATGTGAGGTTGGCCATGCCGCCGAGATTGAGGATGATGCGCGGCTGATGGGTCTGAAACAGTGCCTGATGGAAGGGGGGCACCAGGGGCGCGCCCTGTCCGCCGGCGGCCAGATCGCGCGGGCGAAAATCGGCTGCCGTGGTGATGCCGGTCGATTCGACGATATCCTCGGCCTGGCCAATCTGCAGGGTAAAGCCATCTCTGCCCGCGGGCTGATGCCGGATGGTCTGGCCATGGCAGCCGATCACGTCGATCTGATCCCTGGAAAAGCCGCTGGTCTGCAACAGGGTATCGACGATACCTGCATAGGCCCGCCCGAGCTGACGGGCGCAGCGGCCCATGTGCGTGATCTCGTCGGGTCCGGGCTGATTCAGGGAGAGCACGCTCTGGCGCAATGCGCCCGGGAAGAGCTGGCTACTGTGATGCAGCAGTTCGATATGCTTGTCTGATTGACGGATCAGGGCGGCGTCGATGCCATCGGCGCTGGTGCCCGACATGATGCCAATGGCGTGCCAGATCGTCATTTGATATTAACGCATTGCAACCTGCGAGGCGGCTTCCTTGCCCTCCAGCAGGGCAAGATACTGGGTAGCCTGACTGCGATAGCGCTTGCGATAGTTCTCAGGCAGGTACTCGGCATTGGGCAGGGCGACCTTGAGCGGGTCTTTGGCAACGCCATTGACGCGAATTTCATAATGCAGGTGGGGGCCGGTGGCCAGGCCAGTCTGTCCGACAAAGCCGATGGTCTGCCCGAGCTTCACCTTGACGCCTGGTCTGATGCCCTTGGCGAATCGGGAGAGATGGCCGTAGGCCATCGAGATGCGCCGGTCGTATTTCAATACGATCAGGTTGCCATACCCGCCACCCCGTCCGGCCATTTCCACCGTGGCATTGGCCGTGGCCACCACCGGGGTGCCGGTGGGCGCGGCATAATCGACACCCTTGTGTGACCGCCACTTGCCAAGCACCGGATGGTAGCGCGCCTTGGTGAACTTGGAGCTGATGCGTGAGAAGGCCACCGGGGTTCGGATGAAGGCCCTTTCGGTCAGTCGGCCATTGGGGTCCACATATTTGATGCTGCCATCCGGGTATTCGAAACGCATCAGGCGGTAGGTTTTGTCGTCGAGCTTGAGTTCGGCAGCCAGAATGTTGCCATCGCTGATCTTGTGGCTGCCATCGTAGCGGGCATCATGGATCAGGGTCAGGGTGGTGCCGGGATGCAGATCGCGGGCGAAGTCGACGTCATAGCGGAAGATGTGCGCGGCAGCGAGAATGGCGGCATCACTCAAGCCGGCGCGCTGGCCATCCTCGAACAGGGAGCTTTTGATCGCCACGGTGCTGCGCTGGCGCCGGGTTTCAAGTGGCTTTTCATCGATCCTGGCGCTGTAGCGGCCGCCCTGGGCCTGAATGGTCAGGGTTCGCACCGGGCTGAGATGTACCCGCACTTTCTCCGGGGTGTTGTCGGCCCCCTTCTGTACTTCCAGCTTGTCGCCGGGACGCAGTTTGCGCAGGGAGTAGACCGACCGGCTGGCATCCGCGATGGGCAGGGCGACCCGCGGATCGAGCCCGGCACGAGAGAAGAGGGTCGAGAGTGTATCGCCCTTCTTGAGGGTCAGCAGCTCCCACTCCGGGACCTTGAGTTCGGGCATTTCGAGCTGGGTGTCTGGCAGGGAAAGCTGGGGGTTTTTCGCATCCGGCGGGGTGGGTAGCGTGAGCGGGTTGACACTGAGCGCCATCAGGTCCGGGGTGGGTGCCTTGTAGGCGCTGCCGGTCAGGTTGTACCCCAGACCGAATACGATGGCTGCCATGGAAAGGGAGAGAACGAGTTTCCGCCGGTATTTGGTTTTTTCAGGCCCGGAGGCGGTGGGAAGCATGCTATCGAGGATGTCCGGATGGTGTTTTTTCATCGTTTTCTCCAGCTGTCCCGCAACCTGATCCAGGAAGGGAAGCCGCGTTTTCGCGAACCAAATCAATGAAACCTTAGTTCATCCAGCAGCAAAGTTCAAGCGCCATGCGGTCCGGGACTTTGGTCTGGATGCTGGCTGATCCTGTTGCGCATGCGCAACAGGATTCATGAAAATCATTGTAGATGCGCAAAAATTGATATTTCAGCCCCTGCTTATTGAATCAGGAAAAAAGTGGCCAACGCAAGGAAGGTGAAAAAGGCGGTCATGTCCGTGACTGTCGTGACCAGGCCGGAAGCAAGGGGTGGATCGAGATTGAGGCGGCGCATGGCGATGGGCAATGCAGAGCCGACCAGGCCGGCCATGATCAGGCTGACCAGCATGGCAATGGCGATCAGGGCGCCCAGCATGGCGTTGTCAAAACGCCACCAGGTCACCAGGGCCAGCACGGCACCGATGATCAGACCGTTGAGCAATCCGACGATTGCCTGGCGACCAATGGTACGCAGCCCCAGGCTCAGGTTGATCTGACCCAGGGCGATGCCACGCACGACGATGGTAAAGGTCTGGATGCCACCAACACCACCGACGTTGGCAATGATGGGCATCAGCACGGCAAGGGCTGCCATGCGGCTGATGCTGTCCTCGAAGATGCCGACCACCATGGAAGTGAGCGTGGACAGGCCCAGATTCAGCATGAGCCAGCTCGAGCGTTTGGCGACGGTGCGGCTGACCGCCTCGTGCAGGTCGCCAGCCTCGCCGAGATTGGCCAGGCGGTAGAGATCTTCCGTGGCTTCCTCTTCCAGCACGTAGAAGATGTCGTCGGCGGTGATGCGTCCCAGGATGTGTCCGCCCTCGTCGAGCACCGGCATGCTGGCGAGATTATGCTGCTTGAACAGATGGGCAACGCGCTCCTGATCCACTTCCGGGGTGACGCTGACCGGATCGGTATCGGCGCCTTCGATGACCGGCTGCTCGGGATCCAGGCGCAGCACCTGATAAAGGCTGATGACGCCGTTGAGCACCCCACGGTTGTCCACGAGATAGATGTCGTGGATGTCTTCGAGATCCAGTGGCGCGCGCCGCAGCTTTTCCAGCACCCGCCTGACCCGCCACTTGGCCGGCACCGAGAACAGTTCCGTCTGCATCAGGCCGCCGGCGCTGTTCTCGGGATAGCTCAGCAACTCGCGCACATGAGCCTGATCCGCCTGGGGCAGGAACGCGATCAGATCCTGGCGGCGGGCCTCGTCGTCCTCCCATTGCAGCACGTCGGCGGCATCGTCGGTGTCCATCAGCGCCAAGGCGGCACCAATGCGATCTTGCGGCAAGCTGTCGAGCATTTCCTGCGCGATCACCTCGTCCGCCAGCGGCAGGAGTTCGGCAAGTTCCTCGGTATCGAGCACGGGGTAGATGGCGCGTCGATCCAGCGGAGACAGCAGATTGAGCAGGAGCAACTGATCACCTGGGTGATGATCCTCGATCAGGGCGCGCAGGGCATCCTGATCCTGCTTGTCCAGGGCCTCTAGCACGCGTTCCAGATGCGCGCGTGAAATGCTGCTTCTCTTGGCTCTCTCGACGCCCATGTGTTCTCCTGTGTCCCGCGCCGGCATCTTCTGGCCAGCGGCGGATTTTGTCAAACCCAGGCATCGATTCCGAAATGGAACGAATCTTGTATGTCTTTGGGCAGAGTCCATCATCCGGAACAACCTATGCGCCTTCAAAGCAAATTCTTTGTCGTGCTTGCCCTTGCCAGCATTGTGCCCTTGCTGGTCGTCCTGGGCGTGGTGGTATCCCAGAACGCCAAGCGTCTGGAAAGCCAGGTGCAGGAGGAAATCAGCCTGGCTGTGCGCCAGAGCATTCAGGATGCCCGTGCGGAAGTGGCCTCCGACCAGGCCATGGTGCGCGCCCTGGCCACCGTGCCGGTATTCGAGGATTTCGTGCGGGTCATGGATGGGCGTGATCCGCTTGCCTACCAGCAGCAGGCAGACCGGACTGCCGCCTTCATGCTGGCCTTCCAGCGTGAACAGCCCGGTATACAGGCCATCCGGGTGATCGATCGGGATGGCATCAATCTCCTGAAGTCAAAGGAAGGCTCGCTGGTCGAACCGAAGCTGCACCTGGCGGACGGGCGGGCTTATGTCGGCAACCTGGCCGATCAGCCCTTCTTTCACTGGGTGCGGGACAATCTCAAGGTCGGGGAACTTGGCATGTCCCGTTTCGAGATGGGGCAGGCCGGGCCTGAGGAAGATTTCTGCCCGCCCATGATCCGCTACATGATTCCGCTGAGCGTCAATGGTGAGGTAAGGGCCTTTCTGGCGGTAAACACCTGGGGCAAACGCTTCGACGAGTTGTTCGCACGGATCGCGCGGCGCAGCAAGGGACAGGTCTTCGTGGCCGAACTGGATCCCCGGGATGCCCGGCGGGATGGGGTATTCCTGTACCATCCGGATCGGCGCCTGCGCTTTGGCGACCAGACCGGCAGGAATTATCGGGTTCAGTCGGTATTGGGGCAGACTGTCTGGCAGCAGCTCGGTGCGCGAAGCCAAGGCGTCATTTCCCTGCCGGATCGCAATGAGAGATTGTTTTTCCAGCGATTCGACCCGGGTGGCGTGGGAAATCCTGGCTGGATCGTTGCTGTCCGGGTGTCGCGTGACATCCTGCTCGCGCCGGTTGCCGAGATGCAGCGCAGTATTCTCCTGCTGGCAGCCTTGCTGCTGGTCCTGAGCCTGGTGCTGTCGCGCTGGCTGGCCCAGCAACTTGCTGATCCCATCCGCCTGCTGGCGGCCAAGCTGAAGGGGTATGCCGATGGGGAGCGGGACTTTCCGCTGGAACTGCGGCGGACGGATGAGCTGGGCAGGCTTGCCCAGGCATTCAACTACATGGTCCAGCGTCTGGATGCCACGGCGCAGGAGCGGGATCGGGCCGAGGTGCTCGCCTGTCAGGCCGCCAAACTGGCCACGGTTGGGGAATTGGCGGCAGGTCTTGGCCATGAGATCAACAATCCGCTGAACAACATGCTGGCCCTTGCCAAGCTGATGGAGCGGGAGGGTGCCGGCCAGTTGCCGGCCTGGTTGCAGGAGGATCTGGTCACCATGCGCCGCGAGTGCGAACGGGCTGCCGACATCATTCAGGGCCTGCTCAATTTTTCCCGCTGCATGCAGCCCAATTATGATGAATTTTCCCTGCAAGCCCTGCTGGAGGAAGCCGTTTCCTTGCTACGGCGCAAGGCCCAGTCCGCTGGTGTCGGTCTGGAGCTGCAGGTGGCAGGCGATCTGCGGCTCAGGGCTGACCGCGGCCAGATCCTCCAGGTGCTCATCAATGTCATATTGAATGCCATTCAGGCCTGCCCGAGTCAGGGGCAGGTATTGATCATGGCCTTCGAAGACCCGGAGAACCTGCGGGTTCATGTCGAGGATAGCGGGCCGGGCGTGCCGGAAGAACTGCTGCCGCGCATCTTCGATCCCTTTTTCAGCACCAAGGCCCAAGGGCAGGGTACAGGTCTTGGACTGTCGGTGAGTTTCGGTATCGTGAAACGCCACAGAGGAGAGCTCTGGATGGACAGAAGCCCGGTGCTTGGCGGTGCCCGGATAAAGATTCAGCTGCCACGGGCCGCTCAGGAAGCAGCCAGCCAAGCAGTCAGGAACGTCACTGGTCTTCAGGAGGTATTTCGCCATGCCGGTTAAGTTGCCGATCCTCTTCGTTGACGACGATCCCGTTGCCGCCAGCATGCTGCGCCGCTTTGGCCGCATGTTGCCCTATCCCAGCGAAGTCTTCGAGGATTCCCAGGCAGCACTCGATGCCTTTGCCTGTCAGGGCGCCTGCCTGGTGGTCACCGACCTGCGCATGCCGGGGATGGACGGCTTTGAACTGCTGCACCGCCTCAAAGGCATCGATCCGGAAGTGCCTATACTGGTCGTGACTGGCCACTCCTCGCTGGATAATGCCATTCATGCCATGAAGGCGGGTGCCGCGGATTTCATCAAAAAACCCTTTGATCTCGATGAAATGGCCCTGGTCATCGAGCGTGTCCTGGAAAAGTCGCGTCTTGAGCAGGAAAATGCGCTGCTCAGGCGTGCGATGCCCGACTGGAGCAATCTCGGCATGATTGGCCAGTCGTCGGCGATGGAGCAGGTGTTTGCCCGCATACGCAAGGTGGCCGACATTGCCTGTAACGTCATCATCAGCGGCGAATCCGGTACCGGCAAGGAACTGGTCGCGCAGGCCATTCATCAGAGTGGCGCACGTCGGGAAAAGCCATTTGTCGTGATCGACTGCGGCGCCCTGTCCGATACCCTGCTGGAATCCGAGCTGTTCGGCCATGAAAAGGGGGCTTTCACCGGCGCGGTGAGCCGCAAGCGCGGCCTGCTTGAAGCCGCAAGTGGTGGCACGGTGTTTCTGGATGAAATCTGCAATATCTCCGACGCCATGCAGATGAAGCTGTTGCGGGTCATTCAGGAAGGCCAGCTCACCCGGGTCGGTGGCCTGCAGCCGGTGCATATCGACGTGCGCTTCATCGTTGCAACCAACCGGGACCTGACACAGATGGTGAAACAGGGCGAGTTTCGACATGACCTCTTTCATCGCCTCAACGTCGTGGACATTCGCCTGCCGCCCTTGCGCGAGCGCGTGGAGGACATTCCCCGGCTGGCCACACACTTTCTTGCCGAGCTCACCCAGCAGTATGCCCGCAATGTGCCGGGCTTCACGCCGACCGCCCTGCAGGTGCTCTCTCAGGCAAGATGGCCCGGCAATATTCGCGAACTGCGCAACGTCATCGAGCGTGCCGTGATCATGGCCGAGCCCGGGTGTCCGCTGGACATTGCGGACCTGCCCGAGATCGAGCCGGCGGACACGCCCGGATTCAATGCCGAGCTGCCAGCAGAGTCCTTGGTCACACTCGCCGAACTCGAAAGCCGCTACATCGCCCATGTGCTGCGGCTGGTTGGTGGTGAACGCAAGCGCGCTGCGGACATTCTCGGCATCGACAAGACCACCCTCTGGCGCAAGCTCAAGGACCTCCCCACGCCGCCAGGCTCGGGTTTGCTGAAAAGCGGGTGATTGCAAATTGCACCGCGGCAGATGATCGACACTTGCAAAATGCAGTCCTGAGACAAAAGGGACTGCATTTTTTCTGACTTTCTGGCGGCATGCTTCTTGTATTAAGCGCTTGGAGCCTTTCAACAGCCTTCATCAGCTTAAGGAGACAACATGAAGCCGTCTTTCCTATCAGGCGCAATGGCCGCGCTCGCCTGTGCCGGCCTGCTTTTGACAGGACCCGTGCAGGCCGCGACGGAAGCCCCTGCCGAGACTTCGGACCAGGGCATCAACAGCATGCCCCCCGATGACAGCCTGGCCACTTACAAAACCGTGATTCAGGCCAGTGATGGCAGTGCCGAGAAGCAGACCCTGATCCTCAACAACGTTGCCAACCTGCTCAAGTACTTTGGTCCGGACATGGTCGCCATCGACGTGGTCGCCTATGGGCCAGGCCTGCGACTGTTCTTCAAGGACAATGTAAACGCGCAGCGCATCCAGGATCTCGCCGCTCAAGGAATCAACTTCCTTGCCTGTGAAAACACCATGAAAGCCATGAACAAGGTCAAGGCCGACCTGAACCCGGCGGTCAAGACCACGCCTGCGGGCATCGTCTACATCCTGAAACGCGAAAAACAGGGCTGGCTCTATATTCGTCCCTGAATACACATCACATGACCGCTCGAGGAGAAAAACAAGTGAACAAAACAATTACAAAGCTGATCATCGGAGGAGCAGTGATATTGGCTGCCGTCCCGCAGGCGGCGCAGGCCACCAACTGGTTTGCCCTGCAGGGCAATGAGGCACCCGGTACTGCTGCCCCGGTTAAGATCTGGGGTTTCATGCAGCCTGCTTTCGAGTATTACACCGGGGATGGCGTCAGCGGCGCGGCAAACGCGAACTTCAATGGCCGCGATCCGGTTTTCAACAAGGTGGCGCCCGACCAGACCAGTACATCGAGTTTCTTCCTGCGTCGTGCGCGCGTCGGCGTGCGTGGCGTGATGTCTCCCATCGATGAACGGATCAACTATTTCATCATGGCGGAATTCGGCAAGAACGGTATCACTCGCGAGGATGCCGTGGCACTGGCCGATGCCTCGGTGACGCTCAACTACATTCCGGGTGCCCGCATCCGGATTGGCCAGTTCAAGCTGCCCATGCCGAGGAAGGCCTGCAGTCCGTACCGATCGTCTACGCCTATAATAACTTCACCAGTGTGCTCGATAGTCTGGTCTTGGAGCGCTTCATGGTGGCGAATGGCGCACCGGGTCAGGCCGGAAATTTATACGCGGCACCACCTGCGGGTACCGTGGGCGGTAATGTCGTCGGCAGCTCCAGCGCATTCCGTGACATTGGCATGCAGGCATACGACTGGTTCACGAAGGGCAAAATGGAATATGCCTATGCCGCCATGGTCAGCAATGGCAGCGGCATCAACACCACGGACAACAATGGCGACCGGGATATCACCGCACGCTTGCAGGCGAGCTACATCTTTGGCGGTGCCGGTGTCTTTCGCGAGGATCTGACCGGCTGGATCTGGCGCCAGCAGGGTAACCGCACTTTCGACGGCAACAGTTACCGGCGCGTGCGCGAGGGGCTGGGTTTCAAATACTGGCAGAAGCCCTTGCGGGTGTCCGGCGAATACATGCGCGGCAAGGGCATGATCTTTACTGGCCTGAACCCGCCCTTCAATGACACTGGTTTCGATGCCACCCCCACCGTGGATGGCGTTCAGTCGCCGACGAACACCATGGCCCTGGGCACGGAAAACAAGGCCGACGGCTGGTACCTCGAAGCCGGTTACTTCGTCATGCCCAAACTGGAACTGGACCTGCGTTATGACACCTTCGACCGGCTCAGCAACAATGCCGCCCAGGAACGCCAGTTCACCACCTGGACCCTCGGTACTCAGTATCACTTCAGCCCCAAGGCGCGCGTGACCCTGAACTATGAGTTCCGCGACCAGGAAGTCCCTAATCCCGGTGCCATCACCCAGGCGGCCCAGCGCCAGAACGCCCTTGCCATCTCCGATGCCATTGGTGACCGCTTCAGCGCTCAGGTCAACTTTATCTTCTAGACTGGCACGCATCGTGCTTCAAGAGTCGCGTAGTGCAGTTGGCGGGCAATTCGACAGCCCATGCTGCGTCTTTCCCCGTGCTAGCCCGCCAACCTTTTCGGCCCCCGGTTTCCCATCGGGGGTCTTTTTTTATCCATATTCCACTTGTCCAATCGGCACAGCGGGCATGTTAAGATAGCGCCGATCGGGCCAAAGGGCCTTTCGAGGCCCGCACACACTTTCAAAGGAATGCTCATGGAGGGTTTGCAAGAAAGTCTCGCCATCCTGCGCCGTGGCGCCGTGGATGTGCTCGTCGAGGCGGAATTCGAGGAGAAGCTCAAGCGCTCCTTCAGCGAAAACCGGCCCCTGCGGGTAAAGGCCGGATTCGACCCCACCGCGCCCGACCTGCATCTGGGGCACACGGTGCTCCTGCAGAAAATGCGCCAGTTCCAGCAGCTCGGTCACGAGGTCATCTTCCTGATTGGCGACTTCACCGGCATGATCGGCGACCCGACCGGCAAGAATGTCACCCGCAAGCCCCTGACGCGCGCGGAAGTGCAGGCCAATGCCGACACCTATGCCCGGCAGATCTACAAGGTGCTCGACCCCGACAGAACCACCGTGGCCTTCAACTCCACCTGGATGAATGCCATGAGTTCGGCGGATCTCATTCAGCTCGCCGCCCGCCAGACCGTGGCCCGCATGCTCGAGCGCGAAGATTTTCACAAGCGTTACACCGGTGGCCAGCCCATCGCCATTCACGAATTTCTCTATCCCCTGGTGCAGGGCTATGACTCCGTCGCCCTCAGGGCGGACCTCGAGCTTGGGGGTACCGACCAGCGCTTCAACCTGCTGATGGGGCGCGAGTTGCAGCGCGAGTATGGACAAGCCCCTCAGGTCATCATGACCATGCCCCTGCTCGAAGGGACCGACGGCAAACAGAAGATGTCGAAGTCGCTCGGCAATTATATCGGGATCGATGAGGCGCCCGCGGAGATGTTTGGCAAGCTGATGTCGATCTCCGATGAACTCATGTGGCGCTACTTTGTCCTGTTGTCTGATCGCGATGCTGCTGAGCTGAACCAGTGGCAACAGGAAGCAAAGGACGGGGTTCGCAACCCCCGCGACATCAAGATGTTGCTGGCCTGGGAACTCGTGCAGCGCTTTCATGGCCTTGGCAAGGCAGACGAGGCGCAGCGGGATTTCATCGCGCGTTTCCAGCGGAACCAGATACCCTCAGAGTTGTCTGAATATAACCTTGATGCGGAAGGTGGCGGTCTCGGCATCGCCACGGCCCTGACCAGGGCCGGTCTGACGGCCAGCAACAGCGAGGCCTTCCGCAAGATCCGTGAAGGTGCCGTGCGTCTCAATGGCGAGCGGATCACCGATACCACTCTGCAGCTGCAGGCGGGAGAAACCTGGGTGGCCCAGGTGGGCAAGCGCCAGTTCGCCCGCTTGGTTATCAGTTAATCCTTTGATTTTTCAGTATTTTTCGAGATTTCGAAAAAATTCTGAAAAAGGGTTGACGAAGGGCTCCGGCCGCGTATAATGCCCACCACATTGCAGCGATAGCCGAAAGGCGGATGCAACGGCAACACAGGATTCGGCTCTTTAACAAACTGGTTGAGTGAAGTGTGTGGGTGTGGTGAGCACCGACGGCAT